>CAYGPY010000023.1:0-17365 GCA_964351765.1 uncultured Vampirovibrionales bacterium | reverse complement strand
GACTAGTAGTGGCCTAACCGATAGCATCAGTAAGTTGCTTGAACGCGAACAACTCTACTTCTTTGATGCGGCCTCGCCCATTTTAACCAAAGAGTCGATTAACTTTGATATCGCCTTCTTTCAAGACCGGTATGCTGAAGAAAAAGTAAAAAAAGGCGAACTTACCCGTGAAGAAGCCGATGAAACAGCCAATCATTATATAAACTGCCCCCTGAATCAGGAAGAATATCAACGCTTGGTTCAATTTTTACTGGACTCCGAGAAAACCCCTTTAAAAGATTTTGAAAAAGAATCCGCCAAGTATTTTGAAAGCTGTTTGCCTGTCGAAGTGATTGCTAGTCGTGGCGAAAACACCCTACGTTTTGGGCCAATGAAACCCACTGGTTTGGACGACCCACGAACAGGTCGCTGGCCTTATGCTGTGGTGCAATTGCGCCAAGATAATGCCGAAGGCACGCTCTATAATATTGTGGGCTTTCAAACTAACATTAAGTGGGGTCCTCAAAAAGAGATGATTCAGCTGATCCCTGGGCTTGAAAATGCCGATGTGGTTCGCTATGGTGTGATGCATCGTAATACCTTCATCCACAGTCCTGAAGTCCTACAGCCGACTTTACAACTCAAAAAGCACCCACGTATCTTTTTTGCAGGCCAACTTACTGGTACTGAAGGCTACACCGAATCCATTGCCACAGGGATGATGGCCGCCTTTAACATGATCAACCACCTTCAGAATAAACCGTGCCAAGTACCACCACCAAAGATGATGCTCGGTGCACTGCTTCAATACATCACCCGTGAAGAAGCGATTGGTAAAAACTTTCAACCCATCAATAGCAACTGGGGTATTTTACCAGAGTTGGATCAAGAGCTAAAACAACAGGTGCGTAAAAACAAAAAACTTCGTAACCAACATTATGTAGAACGTTCGAAAGAGGCCTGTAGCGAGTGGATGCAATCGATGCAGGACTGGAGTGCTTTAGAAGTAACGCCTGACAGCACCGCCCAATCTGCGTTGGTGAGTGCCGTTTAAGCATTTCGTCTTTAAGGATTAGAAAATCAAAACAAAAACACCGTTTGGCTATGTAAAACCAAACGGTGTTTTTTTAAAATAAGATAAAACCCGACATCAAACTATTTTGTTGATACAGATTTATTTTCTTCTAAGTGAAGCATCATCACCGCAGTGTCTTCTTCACTCAATTCTTCAACAGACTCAATCATAATAGGGGCCTGAGCTGTTGTTGTATTGTAACTAAAACGAGGCGCCTTCAACTGGGCAATGGCATCATTGGACACTTGCATTGCAGGCTCAGCAAGAAGACCGAGCACAATCACACCCAATACGCAGGCCGCTGTGGTCATACCAACGGAAGTAAACGTCAACTTACTTTCATCAAAGTCCATCGCTTCCACTTCAGGTGAGGGCTCATCAACAACCATAACCTTGATTACCATCAAGTAATAGTACAAGGAGATGGTCGACGTAAGCAGGGCGACAATAACCAACCACAAATACTGTGATCCAGCAGCAGCGACGGCTTGAAACAAGAAGAACTTACCAAAGAAGCCCGCTGTAACTGGGATACCAGCCAATGATAGCAATAGCAATGAGAAGGCTAACGACAACGCCGGTGCCTTTTTCACGAGGCCCGCATAGGCTCTAATATCATCGGTGCCGGTATGATTGTGAAAGGAAATCACAATGGCAAAGGCACCCATGTTCATAAACAAGTAGGCCACCAAGTAGTACAACATACTCGATAAGCCTTGCTCGCTCATCACCATTAAGCCCATTAAAATGTAGCCAGCGTGAGCAATCGTACTGTAGGCCAACATCCGTTTGATGTTGGTTTGAACCAAGGCAAGGACGTTACCAATCACCATCGATAGTAACGCCATCGTACCCAATACAACCGTCCAACCCGGTAAGTGCGGCATCAACACGAATAAGAAACGCATGACAACCGAGAAACCAGCCACTTTAGACACAACGGATAAGAACGCTGTAACCGGTGTAGGAGCACCTTCATACACATCAGGTGTCCACATGTGAAATGGGGCTGCGGACAGCTTAAACGCAAAGCCACCCATAATACACACGCTCATAATGGCAAGCATGATGTGGTTTGTTTCAACCAACGGTAAACGCTGAGCAATATCCACATAGTTGGTGCTTCCGGTTAGGCCATACAGTAAGGAGAAACCAAACAGCAAAATCGCTGTGGCCATACCGCCGTAAACCAAATACTTCAGAGCCGCTTCGGCACTCTTCACGTCATTACGTAGGTAGCCCACCATAATATAAGAAGAGATACCAAGGGTCTCAAGAGCCACAAACAGCATGATTAAGTCCATTGCGCCCGTCATCAACATGGCACCAAACAAGGCTGAAAGTAGAATCAAATAGAATTCACCCGGTACCGGTGTATGCTTACTCACGTATTTTCTAGAGATAAGCAGAACAAAGATAGTACCCAATACCAAGACAAAGCGAGTGACTAGGCTAAACAAATCCGCCTGAAACATATTGTAGAACACGCTCAAGTTAGCAAACACGCCATTGGAAGCAAGCATTGTAGACGTCAGACCCAAGAAGATCAACCCCAACAACGCCACGCAGCAACCTATCATGGCTAGTTGCCACGACGACTCACGCTCTTCATCTGTTTTGGCAAACGAGATGTGAGTCAGAATAATCATAATCGCGACTAGAATAACAATCTCAGGTGTTAAGTTCCAAAGGTGGTGATAGGCCACAAACTTCATGGCAGGCCATTGAATAATCGTTTCACTAAACACAAGTGGCAACGCAATACAGGCAATCATAAAAATAATAAGTAGCAGGTTTTTCATTCTTAGTTCGCTCCTGTCATCACATCGGTTGGCAATGCAACACGATGTGAGATAACGCTTTTATTATGTGAATCATGCATTACGCCCGCATCGCTTTTGGCAGCGATCGGCGTGTAATCATCATAGAGTTGGGCAATCGCACTCACGGTGGGTTCAAACTGGCGCATCACCATTTGAGGCATAAATCCGTAAGCCAGTACAAGCGCGGCTAACGTACCGAGTACAAATACTTCACTCGGTGTGGCATCTTTCAGGTTTGCCCACTTGGCATCCAACGGCCCCGTAAATACTTTTTTGATAAGCCACAACGTGTACGCCGCACCAATCACAACACCCAAGGCAGAGACAACCGTAATGGATTGAATAGACCAAGGAATTTCTTGCCCAAAGAGAGGCACCGTTGAGAAGGCAGTAGAGACAAACGCACCGTAGAACACAAGTGTTTCACTGGCAAAGCTCACCAACAGAGGCAAGCCTAAACTGGCCATCCCCATAAAGAGGAAATAGTAAAACAGGATTGGTACTTGTGAGCCAAACCCGCCATACTCAGAAATCTGACGTGTATGTGTACGGTGATAAAGTGTGCCCACACACATAAAGAGTGCCGCACTCACCAAGCCGTGACTAAACATCACAAACACAGCGCCGTTAAAGCCAAGTTGGTTTAATGCCGCTAAGCCCAACAGCACAAAGCCCATATGGCTGACTGAGCTGTAAGCAATCAGCTTTTTCATATCTTCTTGAACCAGTGCCACGCCCGCCGTGTACACAATGTTGATCACAGCCAACACCGCCACATAAGGCACCATCACCTTGGCCGCATCTGGGAAAAATTCGAAACAGAAACGCAACAAACCATAAGAACCCATTTTCAGAAGGATGCCAGCCAGCAGCATCGAAACTGGGGTTGGCGCTTCAACGTGCGCATCAGGCAACCACGTATGAAAGGGAACCGTGGGCAGTTTAATCGCAAAGGTAATAAAGAAGGCCGAGAAAATAAGGATTTGAGACGCCAACGGCATAGGGTTTGCCGAGGACATAATGGCTGCTTTTACACTAGAGAAGTAAAAAGCAACGCTCGGATCGATGTGGGTGTTTTGCACATGGAAGTACAAAGCCAAGATACCTGCTACCAAAAACACCGAGCCAAAGAGGGTATAAAGTGCAAACTTCATCGCCGCAAATTCACGACGTGGGCCGCCCCAAATCGCAATAAGCAAGTACATCGGAATTAATTCAAGCTCCCAGAAGAGGAAGAACAGGAAGAAATCACGAGCAACAAACACACCGATAATGGCCGCTTGTAAAATAAACAACAGCGCATAATACAACTTAAGGCGCTTGGTAATATTGGTAATACTCGCCACAGCAGCAACTAAGAAAAGCAAATTAGTGAGTGCCACTAACGTGAAACTTAACCCATCACTACCCACAGCGTAGTTAATACCAAGGCTTTGAATCCAAGGAACCAATTCGGTTTGTGGGGTAAGGATACCATTCCAACCCAATACCGATAGTAAAAACAGAAACGCCATACCACCAATACCAAAGTAATGGATGAATTTGCCGTCTTCTTTATCACTGATCATTGGGGCAAAGAGTGCCATCAATAAGGGTAAGAAAATCAGAAGGGATAGGTAATGTTGTTCAACAAATGACCACACAGGCAGTCGCTCCTTAAATTGAAAACTAAATCTTAAACGTGTTTATAAAACTAAAATCCTACAAAATTCCAAAGAACATCAACAGTGCCAAGCACACGAGACCAAAGAAAAGAATCGCGATGTAGGCTTGTAAACGGCCCGACTGCAATTGTTTTAATGCAACACCTGAATCACGAACCGTGAATCCAGTACCGTTTGCTATACCATCAATACCAGCGCTATCAAACCAAGCCGAAGCACGAGCAAAGACAAGGTACACATCATCAACAAGCTTCTGGTACATTTCATCAAAGTACCATTTATTGCTAAAAAGTTGATACATATCAGGCAATAATTTTTCGCTCAACATTGCTGGGACATGCTTGAACTGCTCAGTTGCATAGAACAAGTAAGCAACAACAATACCCGTAATACCAATAAAGGTAGACTGAATCGCAACGGGCGCTGTTAAGAATCCAATAATCGAATCGGGGTGGTGACCACTGTGAGCGCCATAGCTAATGTATTCAGCAAAGACAGGCATACCCGGAACGAGACCGGATAATAAGAAACCAATTCCTAAAGCAGGTACGGCTAACACAGCCAATGGAATTTTCATTGCTGTGTCTTCAGCGTGAACGTGGGCTTCGCCACGATACTCACCCCAGAAGGTTAGGAAGTATGTACGGAACATATAGAAGGCTGTCATACCCGCTGTAAAAGCAAGAATCATAAAGGGTAATGAGAACTCAACACCAGCGATGTTAATCATCGTCGAATGCTCGGCACCCTCAAGAATCAGATCCTTACTAAAGAAACCACTAGTAAGCGGAAAGCCTGAAATAGCAAGCGTACCAATAAGGTAGCTTAAGTGTGTAATAGGCAGTTTACTTTTTAAGCCTCCCATTTTGCGCATATCTTGTTCATCTTCACAGGCGTGAATCACACTACCTGAGCACAAGAACAACAAGGCTTTAAAGAAAGCGTGCGTGAACAAATGGAACAAGGCAGCTGTAAAGGCGCCACAACCCATTGCCGCAACCATGTATCCCAACTGAGACATTGTGGAATACGCCAACGCTTTTTTGATATCAGTTTGTGTGAGTGCAATGGTTGCACCCACCACTGCCGTGATAACACCGATAGTAAGCACGAAACCCATTGCAATCTCAGAAATCGCAAACAAGGGGTAAACACGTCCGATTAAGTACACGCCCGCTGCAACCATGGTCGCCGCATGAATGAGAGCACTAATCGGTGTTGGGCCTTCCATCGCATCAGGCAACCACGTATGAAGAGGCACCTGAGCACTTTTGGCCATCGGCCCCATAAAGATTAAAATACAAATTGTGGCATACGCCCAACCACCGTTAAGGTGGGCTGATAACAACTCAGCAAACTCACCCAAGGAGGTAAAAGACAGTATCGCATGGTTTGGATCAGCAGCAAGGTACTCACTCCAACTCCAGCCTGTGGTTTGAAAACTAAAGAACAACAGGGCAAGAATACCAATCAGGAAACCAAAGTCACCCACACGGTTCATTAAAAATGCTTTAATGGCCGCCGCACCCGCGCTAGGTTTGTGGAACCAGAAGCCGATCAATAGGTAACTTGAAACGCCCACCAATTCCCAGAAAATATACATTTGAACAAGGTTCGTACTTAAAACCAAACCGAGCATCGAGAAGTTGAATAAAGCAAGATAACCAAAGAACTTGGCATAGCCTTTATCGTGGCTCATATAACCGTGGGTATAAATCTGAATGAACAAACTGATGAAGGTCACCACAAAGAGCATCATTGCCGTCATGTTATCCAGCAAGTAGCCCATTGAAAAACGGAAGTTACCGGCTTCAAGCCACGTCCAGTTACGTTCAAGATGACCGTGTCCGTGTTGCTCCATAGCCCAGTTCAACACACCAACAGCGTGAAGAAGGCCCAAGAATGTGGCGCCAACCGTTAAGCCCATGCTTAAGTGTTTGTTTGCCAATGGGCTATCGGTGTCTCTAAACAGAGAGCGCGTGAGCACAATCAAAAGAAAGGCAATTAAAGGGTAGACAGGGACTGCCCAGACGTTATTAATGTCAAAAAACCAGTTCATTCTTGTGATTATCCTTATTACTTAAAAAATTCGTGTGAAATTGTCTGTGACCACTTAGCCTCTAAGTAGATTAAAGTCATTCATATCAACTGTTGCCCGTTGACGATACAGCGAAATAACAATCGCCAAGCCCACAGCCGCTTCAGCCGCAGAGACCACCAAAATAAAAACAGCAAACGCCTGACCCGATAAATCCATCGACATCGGTAAGTTGTTCATAGCATGCGTCACCGGTAAGTTCGCATTGTTAAATGCAACAAAGTTAATGTTCACCGCATTGAGCATGAGCTCAACACAAATCAAAACACGGATGACACTCCGGCTGGTCATCACACCGTACATCCCAATAACAAACAACAAGGTTGCAAGGGTGAGGTAGTGGTTCAAACCAACCTCGGTAAAAATTGTGGCTAATCCATCAGTCATCATTATTTAGCTCCTACAACATCTTCTGTTTCTTCAGATAGTTCTTCCACCGTTTCGGCTTCAGGTTCAGATTCGTCTAATTTTTTGGCCGACGTGGATGCAATCACGGCTGATGGATCACGTTCCATCGCTTCATACACATCCAATTTGGATTGAGCAATATCGGTTAAGGCACTGCGTGTATCCAAGGCGTACTTAATACGAGCAGGCTCTTCATCTTCAAAGGATTTTTTGGCCAGTACAATCGCACCCACCATCGCAACCAACAACAATACCGACGACACTTCAAAAGGCAGTGCCAAGGTACTAAACATCTTTTTACCCAAGTCTAATGTGCTACCATTCACACGCAATTCACCAATCACAGTAGGTGTTAAAGCTTGTGATGCAAACGGATAGGCAACCGCTTTAATCAGCATTCCCAAGGTATACAGGGAAACAATACCCATTGCTATCAAAGGACCACGCTGACTTTTTTCATACACAAATTGACGATCGCCGGTGAACATAATGGCAAACAAAAGGATAATCGTCAGGCCAACGGCATACACAATGGTTTGTGCAATAGCCAGAAAATCGGCGTTGTTCAGCAAGAAAATACCTGCAATCGATAAAAACACCACAATCAAAAACAGAGCGGCATACACAATGCTACGGTGAAACACCGTGCCCAAAGCGCCCGTGATTGCCAGTGTGGCAAAGACCCAAAAAATTGTACTATCTACCATTAGGTTATCCCCTAGTTCGGATTAATTTTTAATTTATAACTCAATTCTTATCGCTGATTCGTGGTGATTGATTGTGCTTTTGAATTTCTGTTTTAAACAACGTTTGGTTCCATATCACGTTGACGACGCCAGTCATCTGATTGCTCACCGGTGATGGTTAAATCGTGTTTATCCAATACCAGTGCTTCACGGCTGTAGTCAGCCAATTCAAAGTCAGGCAACATCTTAATACAATCAACCGGGCAGACTTCCGTACAGTTACCACAGAAGATACAACGTCCCATATCAATGGTGAACTGATCGATGATTGGTTTCTTGTTTCCGTCACGGTGCATTTCAATCTGAATCAAATCATCACAAGGGCAAACACGCGCACAGGCCTTGCAACCAATACAGAGGTCGGTGCCATCTGATTTAGCCAACAGACAAAGACGGCCGTGAAAACGATCGCTCAACTCAGGCATCACTTCAGGATATTCCAAGGTGACGGGCGGCTTTAGGTAGTGGCTAAATACGGTAGCCATACCGCGACCAATTTCAACCAGACCACTAAGAACCCGGTTATCTGTTACGTCTTTTAAACTCATCGTTGCGCTAACCTCGCATTTAACTTATCCGAAAGCATTTTACTGGAGAGGTAGAAGAACCCACCAAAACCAATAACAACCATAGCAACCCAAATCAGGAATTGAATCAATGTTGGGCTGGCATTAAATTCCCAGCCAATGTGCCAGTAGCGTTCAAAACAAACAACAAACACGTTAATTAATGACAGTGGGATTAAGAATTTCCAGCTAAAGCCCATCAACTGATCGGGCTTCAAGCGTGGCAACGTACCGCGAATCCACATCGCAATGAAGATGAACACATACGTCTTAGCCATAAACCAAGTCAGCATTTCAACCTGTTGGAATAACGCAAACACACCCGTCAGTTCACCCGCAGCAGTCAGTGCAGATTCTGGGGCGAATAGCTCAGCCAAGTAGAAGTTGAACGGGCTAAGGTAACCGCCAAAGAAGAAGGCCACAATAAAGGCACACATTGCAAACAAGGCCGCATATTCAGCCAAGAAGAACATCGCAAACTTCATACCCGAGTACTCGGTGTTATAACCACTTACCAATTCACTCTCGGCTTCAGGTAAATCAAACGGAATCCGGTTTACTTCAGCAATGGCTGAGATAAAGAAGATTGTGAATGTAACAGGGGTTAAGGTTAAGAAGAACCAGTTTGGAATCAAGGTCACTTTACCAATACCGTCCAGATTAAAGCCCCAGCCACCGGCTTGAGCCTGAACAATCTCAGTAATATTCATGGTGCCGGAATACAACACAATGGCCAATACAGAAAGCACCAATGGAATTTCATAACTAATGGCCTGAGCCGCACTACGCATACCACCAATCAGTGAGTATTTGTTGTTAGACGCCCATCCAGCGAGTACCATACCAATCACCGAAATCGAAGAAAGAGCAAAGACGAACAACGCCCCAGCTGGCAAAGCCACGCCCACCAAACTATCTGTAAACGGCACTAAGGCAAACAGAACAAAGGTCGGAAGAAAGAAAATCGCAGGAGCCAGTGTAAATAAAAGCTTGTCTTGCAACGGGTTCATAATGTCTTCTTTAAACAAAAGCTTGATACCATCAGCCAATGTTTGAAGAATACCCCAAGGGCCCACACGGTTTGGACCCTTACGTTGGGTCATCCAAGCCAGTACCTTACGTTCCATCAGAACCATAAAGATAACGGCAAATTTAGCAGCAACGGTTAGCATTACAAACAAAATGAGCGACCAAACAACCAAAAGCAATTCGGGTGCCCAGTTCACTTCAGCGCCAACCATACCCACCAATGCGTCAAGCACACGAGGGAACCAAGCTGGGTAGTACGTTTCAGCCATACCTAACGAATATTGAACGTTTGAAAGCATCTTAGCGATCCACCTCCGGCATAATCACGTCAAGGCTACCAAAGATAGCCATTAAATCTGGGTACAAGTTACCAATCATCATCTCTGGCAACACAGCCAAGTTCGAGAACGAGGCACCACGCCACTTAATACGATAAGCTTTTGGCGAGCCGTCACTGACTAAGTAACAACCCAACACGCCCCGTGGTGATTCCACCATCGTATGCGCTTCACCCACAGCGGGCTTAAAGAGCATTAAGTTCACTTTTTGACCTTGTGTTGCCCAGTCTGGGTTAACCGGTTCTGGGGTTTCAGCCGCTTTCGTCACATCGGCCGCAGCAGGTTCTGTCTCCGCTTTTTCAGCCGCTCTTACGCGTGCCTTCGCCGCTTTTACTTCAGCAGCCGCTTCGTCAAAGGTTTTTTGCAGTTTTTTCAATTCAGCGCTATCGCCACCCGGTATGTTGTTTACAGCTTGTTCAATAATGCGAAGTGATTCCCACATCTCGCCCATACGAACTTTATACCGGTCGTACACATCACCGTACTCACCAACAGGCACATCAAACTCAACTTCATCGTAAACACAATATGGATTGGTTTTACGTAAATCCTGAGCGATACCAAAACTACGCAACGCAGGGCCCGTCACACCGTATTTCATGCACAGGTCTAAATCCATTTTGCCGATACCAATGGTTCTATCCATCACAATCGGATTCTTACGGGCAATAGCTTCGTACTCACGGATACGATCAGGAAAGTCTTTTAAGAAAACGCGAACGTCATCTAACCAACCTTCAGGAATATCGTTATTCACACCACCAAAGCGGTAGTAGTTATACATCATCCGAGCACCGGTCAGATCTTCAAACAACTTAAAGATTTTTTCACGATCACGAAACGCGTAGAAGAACGGACTCGTTGCACCTAAATCCAGTAAGAAGGTACCAAACCACAACAAGTGCGAACTAATCCGGTTTAATTCCATCGTGATCATACGAATGTATTCAACACGTCTAGGCACAGTTAAGTTGGATATTTTTTCAATCGAATGCACAAAGGCATAGTGATCAAAGAAAGAAGACAGGTACTCAACACGATCAATAGTGGGTTGGTACTGAAAGTAAGAACGGCTTTCCGCCATCTTTTCTTTACTTCGGTGAAGGTAACCAATAACCGGTTCCATATCTTTGACAACCTCACCATTTAAGGTGGTAATCAAACGAAGCACACCGTGAGTACTAGGGTGTTGAGGACCGATATTAACAATCAAATCATCGGTTTCAAGACCTTGCTCAGTGGTAATACCGGGAATGGCACCGTTGAGGTTAATTCTATCTGATGTTGTGGGCATAAACTGTCTCTTACTTTTAAATAACGTCTACTTAAGTTTCTTAAATCATGTTGTCGTGAACGAATTAGCGTTCGTTCCAGACAAGGCGAGGATCCTCAACCTTATAATCCTTACGCATTGGATGACCAATCCAATCAATCGGCATCAAGATACGTCGCAAGTCAGGGTGACCATCGTACTTAATACCAAACAAGTCAAAAGCTTCACGCTCGTGCCAATCAGCCGCTGGCCAAACAGGCATTAAGCTTGGTGAATGTTCATCCACAGCACGAATTTTAATAATGATACTTTTCTTGGTTTCCATCGAATAAGCATAATAGACTGTTTCAAGATAATCTTTCCAGTCCATACCAGCAACACTCAACAGCAAGTTAAATCCTGCTTTATCACGAAGAATTTCACACCCTTTAATGGCATCGCTAGCATCAAGACCAATTCTCTCGGTACCAATAGCATCAGGGCCTAGGTGGGTAACAGCTACCTTTTTATCGGCGAGCAACTTACCAAATTCACCGGCTTCAATCACAGGTGCTTCTTCGGTTTTTTCTTCTTTTTTCGCTGCGGGCTTCGCCTCTGACTTAGCCGGCGCGTTTTGTTCTTGTTCGCTCATGACGGTATTTACAATTTCCTCTTACTAGCTCAAGTTTATTGTCTGCTTTCAATGACTCCACATCGTAACCCGTGGTCTGAACACCCCAATGCAAATGAGGCTGACCTGCTTTAGGCAACAACACTTCACCTTCGCCAACTTCAACCTTGGCAACGTGAGTCGCAGCACGTTTTTTACGATCCACAATGGATTCAGTTCTAATTTTCTTTTGCAATTGAATCAACGCATCCAACAACGCTTCTGGACGAGGCGGGCAACCCGGCACATACACATCCACCGGAATCAGACGATCCACACCACGCACAACCGAATAGGAATCATTCTCGTACATTCCACCCGTTACAGTACACGCGCCCATCGCAATAACATATTTTGGCTCAGGCATTTGCTCATACAATTTCACCAAGGCCGGTGCCATTTTATGAGTAATGGTACCCGCAGTAATCACCAAGTCAGACTGACGAGGGGTCGCACGAAATACTTCAGAACCAAAACGAGAAATATCATAATTTGACGCACTCGATGACATCATCTCAATACCACAACACGAGGTTGCAAAGGTCATTGGCCATACCGCGTTCGAGCGTGCCCAGTTGTACACAAAGTCAATGGCCGTAACAATAATGCCCTGACTTTCCAGCATACTTTGAATGCTGTCAACAACCTTTTGTCCTGTTGATACTTCTGGTGCTGTTTCTGGTGCCATCTTGTTTTTCTCCTGTCACCAATACTGGTGCTTATCAAAAACTGTGTTGATAGAACTAACTTACTGCCAGCGCAATGCGCCACGTTTCCATGCGTATATCAAACCGCCGAGTAAAATATTAACAAAAATCACCATAATCCATATCGGATACATGCTAGGTCCAGTCAACGAGGTGTGATTTACCAAATCCTCAAAACCAACGGCCCAAGGGAACAAAAAGATGGTTTCAATGTCAAAGAGTATGAAGAGCAATGCAAACAAATAGAACTTCACATCAAACTGAACCCGTGAATCACCAAAGGTATCCATACCGGACTCATAGGTGGTTTGCTTAAGCTTGGTATCAAACTTAATTTGAACGATTTGTGAAATGCCCATCAAAACAAAGGGCAAAATCGCCGCAAATAAAATCAGTAATAAAAGGATAGGATAGCCTGTCAGCTGCACAATGCTGGTCTCTCTATGTTGTTAACAATTAGGGGGATTTCTTTCTAAAATAATGATGAAGCCACTAGGTGATATACAATATAGTTAATACTATTAAAAACGAAACGGATCCAGAGGTCAAAGGGTCTCCCGTAAGAGGTTACAAATCGCAATGAATCTGATTTTTTTCAGTAGAACATCATCTCCTGAAATCCCGCTTAAAAAGTATACATCACTTATAGCAAATGTGTCGCCAACATTTCTCAAGAAAACATTTGCGCTGTCTGTGTTTATAAGCCTCTGTACCAGCCAACTCCTTATTCAGCCTATCTATGCCCAGCAAGATCCTATTCTAGCAAAGGCAGCACAAGCACTTAAGGCCGGCCGTGAAGAAAACGCACAAAAAATTTATGAAGCCTACCTTGCCAGTCACCCTAATCACTACGCCACGCAATTGGAACTGGCTCGCCTAGCAATGCGGGCTCACAATTTTGATAAGGCACGCAACTACCTCGAAAACAACCTGCAAAACAATCCCTCAGATCCAGCAGCTTCAGCCGAACTAGGGCATCTATTTACTATGTGGAGCCACGATCCGATTGCCCCTGTCGATTATATGGCACGCAGTCGTGAGCATCTTAATCAGGCGCTAATGCTCGATCCCAACCATGGACCTAGCTTGACGTACTTAGGCGAATGGTTTATGGCCAGTAACGATCCGATTTCTGCCGAGCGCTATTTTCAAGCCTCACTGCGTGCTCAAGACGATTACATGCCTGCCCACCAGCAACTGGCCAAGCTCTATCTGGCTCAGAGAGACCTATCCAGAGCACGCAACCTCACCCTAAGAGCCTTGGAGCTCGACCCCGGTGACGCGCAAACCGTCTTTTTAATGGCTGAACTTCTGGCCATTGCCGATCATCCTGCCGAAAGCTTAAAGTACGCTCTAAAAAGTGAACAACTCGACGCGGGACGATCCCCCAAACGGGATCTCCTCATTGCCAATCAATATGAAAAACTAGGTGAGCTCAAATTGGCCACCGAACGTTTTGAAGATTTGGCCGACTACGGCCCACTAAGCTCTAAAGACATGAACACACTGGCCACGTTATACCGACGCCAAGGCGATCTGGAAAAAAGCCAAGCCTACTTTAAGCGTGCCATCGCCCAAGATCCCTCACTGCGAGACAACGCCATGGTGGCGGCCCGAAACGGCTTGCGTAGTGGCGCGCCGCTAAGTAGCCTCGCCCAGTGGCGCGAAGTGCTGGCCATGGATCCCACTAACCCTGAAGCCATCTACACATTATTATCGATTCACTTCCATCACTGGATTTTTCAACAATCACCGCATCCTGAATTTGCTCAAGATCAAATGCACTTCCAATCGCTTGCCAAACTTGGTGCCATGGCTCCGATGGCCAACGCAAAATTGATGCTGATTACCGGTCGCAGTAAATCCGAACCAGTCCTCACACCGCTTTCGAATGTGGATAATGATCTGATTGCCGGTGAAGCGTGTTTTCTACTGCAGAAACTAGGCTGTGCCAAAGAACGCTTGGATTTTGCCAGTGCAAACAATGGTGAAGAATATGCCCATTGGGGCGATATTATGATGCTTGATGGCAACCAACATATGGCTAGCATTTATTATCAACGCGCCATTGAACAGGGTTTAAATCCAGCCAATCAGCAAGCCGTGGCCAGCGCCGTTCGACACATCAAACAAATGGAAAGCCAAGCCGAACAAAAAGTACAACAAGGCGATTTACTTTATGCCCAAAAACAATATGCTGCAGCGGCTAATTTGTATGACGAAGCCTCCCGACTGAATCCGGGTTTAGAAAACGTGTATCTTAAAATGGCCGACACCTACGAGCGCGCCAAGGAACCCGTTAAAGCTTATGGCGCCTATCAACGCGCCGTTAGTTTAAACCCAGGGCTGATGTCCTCAAAGGGCTTTGCTAAAAAATTCACCAAGATCGAAAAGAAGGCACTCAAAATTAAAGCCAAAACCGCCCCAGCCATCACGTCTCAATAATCAAGCGTCACGCTTCTAGTGCTTAATGCGCATCAGGATGATTATTAATGCTCGGTGAAATAGCAGGGCCCACGTTCACATCCACCGCTCTGGTTTCAGGATTAATCACGCGCGTGGTGCCGTCAGTGTTTTCGATAATCACTTTCACCGGCTCATCATTGGGCTGAATCTCACCGGCCGACATCGATTTGGATGTGGTTTTAATCACCTTATTATTTTCGTCCCGCTCTTCATAACGAATCAATTTACTTTCGCTTCGACGTTGCTTTGAGCTACTTGGATCGGTTGCTGAAGAGGCCTTTCTGCTATAAATCACAATATCAACCCGACGGTTTTTATCACGTCCAACGGCCGTGTCATTACTGTCCAAAGGCCGTGTTGGGCCATAGCCAACAGCCACCAAGGAGGTGGGATCAAAATCGTATTTGTTGATTAAATACCGAACCACGGTACTCGATCGGGCCGCGGATAATTCCCAGTTCGACGGATACACCGCCGAGGAAATCGGCATGTTATCCGTATGGCCTTCAATATGGATAATGTGAGATTTATTAAATCGTTTTAAACGCTCTGAAATTTTACCCAGTGCATTTTCAGACTTCACTTTTAATGAGGCGGTTCCGGGCTTAAACAACAACCGACTATCAAAGCTCACCTTCAGGCCACGCTCCATCTGTGAGACTTCAATCCCACGGGGCTTGCCTTCATCCTCACCCATATTAGGCGCATGGGTGCCAGCACCATCAGATCCAAGTTTTCCAGAGCGCACGTCATCATTAATTTCTTCTACATCTTTTTTTAAGCCTTCATACACTTCTTCAACCGCATCGGTCTCAGCCGGTGTATACGTCATGCTTTTAAAATCAAGCACGCCATCGCCGCCACCTTGCGGGTGATCAATAACCGTGTTGGTGGGTCCGGCTTTACCGGAGCTGCTTAGAATACTGATGTTGTCTAAGGAGTTAATCAGGCTTTGATTCACAAAGCCCTGTTGCACTTGCTCAGCAAAATCATTCATCTTACTAATGTCAGCAATCGCCATCGCATACAACGCCGTAAAGGTCGCAAACAACAGTGTGATAAAGTCAGCATAAGAAACGAGCCAGCGCTCGAGGTTTTCATGTTCGGGATGTTTCTTTTTCTTAGCCATAAATGTAGAACGTTATCCTTACTCAACCGCACTGGCTGTGGCAGCACCAGAAGGATCAAAGACCTTCAGTTTTTCTTCAATAAAGTTAGGGCTCTCACCAGCCTGAATAGACAGGATGCCCTCAATCATCATTTCACGCGTCATAATGGTGACCTTTCGGTTCCCTTTTAGCTTGGTACCAATCGGAATAAACAACAGATTGGCCGCCGCAACACCATATACCGTCGCAACAAACGCAACCGCAATACCACCACCCAGTTTCTCTGGATCGTTCAAGTTCTGCATTACGTGAATCAGACCGAGCACCGCACCAATAATCCCTACCGTTGGTGAGTAACCACCACCGGCTTCCCATACCTTACTCGCGCCCGTTACATCTTCCTCAAAAAAGTGAAGCTCTGTTTCTAAAAGCTCGCGCAACAAATGCGGATCCGTCCCATCGGTCATCAACTCCAAGCCTTTTTTAAGGAAGGGGTCTTCGATGATACCAATATCATTTTGCAGAGCCAAAATACCTTCTTTACGTGCTTTCAGGGCTAAATCAACCATTAGGGCACGGACTTCGGTTGGTTTTTCTTTAACGCCAAAAAACACAACCTGCAAGCCTTGAACAGCATTCTTAAGATCTTTAGCGGTCGACGTTAATAAAACCGCCCCCAGTGTACCCCCAAGTACGATAATAAACGCCGTTAGCTGCAACAAGGCCGAAAGGGGCAAGCCCTCAAGAACGGCACCCCCAAAAACAGCAAATGCGCCAAGTGCTAAACCAAGTACTGATGTAATATCCACAGGGCAACCCTACTAAATTAACTCGTAACTCTCTACTAAAAATAATGCGATACACGCTTTGATGCCAAAGACAGACACCAACCTAAGACTATTATAGTACAGCGCAGCACTTCGGGGGGATTAGCCAATCGATTAATGGCAGGGTAAACGCAGTCCTAGTAAAGCAAACGTTCTACAAATTTACGAATTCGGCCCTTAAGCAGTCGTTTGTGGTTATGGCACCGATCGCATTGACCACACGGACCTTGAGCAGGGCTATTTTCTTGATTGGCCTGATGATAAGCCACCAAGGTTTGACGCCTGCAACTGGCCGATAAAATCCACTCACGGTAGCGCTTAAGCGCCTTGAGTTGCTCGGCAACAATAACGGCATTGGTACCGGCTTGCTCTAACTGGTACTCTAACCGCTTTTCAAACCCATCCACATCTTCACGCGTGTGTAAGAACGTCACCTGCATTGGGTTATCGACCGCTACTGGGCTGGAGGCATCAGGAACATCTCGAAATACTTCTAACAACGCTTCATCAATACTCACCGGCGGATGCCAATAAAAGATCTGCACAGGTGGTAATGGTTTCAACGCGTCAATATTAAGGTTTGATGATACCGAAGCAATGTTAAACTG
>CAYGPY010000022.1:0-17488 GCA_964351765.1 uncultured Vampirovibrionales bacterium | reverse complement strand
ATATTGATATTAGAGATAGTTTGATGAGTGAATTTCAACAAGTGGTTGACGAGCGCTTTGAGGGAGAGTTACCTGCTTTTAGTGACCCATTTTATCGTGAGTTTTCAGTCTCACTCGGCTTTAGAAACTACGGTTTTACAAATGAGAAAGAATTTTTTGCTCAAACGTTAGAAATCTTTCATGAAAATCCAGGACTACTTCTGGCCATGGATCCGCGGTTGTTACTCTTGGTTCATCAAGAATTCAAAGACCCCATAAAGCTCCATTAGACAATGAAGGATAAAGATTACTTTTGCATTTAAAATCAATTCTTTCAGGCAAGATTTTTGCCGTCGCATTTACTTAAATCTTCAAGCTCATTGATTAAGCCTGTAAACTTAAAATCCATTGTTAGCAATAAGCTGTCGGTTCAGGTATGCTCTTACATATGTATTGTATTTTTAAACACTAGGAAACATTATGCCTAAACTTACCATTGTCGCTAACATCACCGCCCAAGCCGATCAGATTGACCTTGTGCGCGATGAGCTTGAGAAGCTGATTGCCCCTACACGGGCCGAAGAAGGGTGCCTTCAGTATGACCTGCACCAAAGCAATACCAACCCCGCTCACTTTATGTTCTACGAAAACTGGACATCACGTGAACTGTGGCAGGATCATATGGAGAGCTCACACCTAAAAGACTATGGGCAAGCCACCGAAGGTGCCGTTGAGGACTTTACCCTCTACGAGATGACCCCCACCGGCTAAGCAGCGCATTTACAACGATCTTGGCTCAAAAAGCTGTGTCTATTGAGTTGCATTTATATCTATATATCCCAAAACAAGGTATAATCAAAACATAGGGTACAAAATTCTACTTTACTACCGTTTGGGGCGCAATCAGTTTTGAAAGGACATTGAACTCGCTTTTTAAACTCAACCTTAATACCTATTATTAATGAAGAGGAACGAATCAATGTCTAAAGAAAAAAAAGTGAAAAAAGACGTGAAGAAAAAAGCGGCTAAAACCATAAAAGAAAAAAGAGCCGATAAAAACCTGAAAAAAGAAACCAAGAAGCTTTTATAGCTCTTATTTCAAATTTCTAATCCCCTTTTACTGCTTAGCTTTTTACAGCCCTAGTTTAATAGATAAAAGCCCTCTAAAGTCGCTGTATTTTAGGGGGCTTAACGTATTACTGTGTTGACAGACCTACTCACTTACCGCGTATATTGGTGAAGCGTCTGCCAAATCACTTCAGCCGCATTGAGGTTTTTAACCTGCTTGCCTAAGAAGGGTATATAAGTAAATGGTATATTAGCACCTGGCCAAGTATGACCACCCCCGTTCACTTTAAACAAGGTCACTTGGGTCTTTTTAAATGTTTCAAAGTTGAACACTTCAATATTATCACCTTCAATCTCCAACTCCTCATCAAAGGGTAGAATACGTCGAGCACCACCATTGGCTGTTAACCAGAAGTTCAACATGTCGAGAATCGGCAACACCGGTCCTACCTTCACACCCAAAATACCTGTATCGCCTCCCTCCACAGGAAAAGCATGGTCCTTTGTTCCGTGAATAATCACAACAGGCATCGACACGTTCAGCTTGATACCCCGTTTATACTGAGGTTCAGGCAACGAGGCGGCCACAACGGCAATACCAGCGACTTTATTGGGAGCTTCCATTGCAATTTTTTGAGCCATCATCCCGCCACTAGAGTACCCCACCACATAAACACGTTTGGGATCAATGTTGTATTTTTCCTCAAGCACCTTGGTAAGATGCAAAATAAAGTGCACATCGTCGATTTCATAAGACGGCGTATATTCTGAATCTCGGCCATCATTCCACTGTTTATTAAGCGCCTGCGGGTAGGCGACAATAAAATCATGGCTACAAGCCTGCTTATCAAAACCGGTGGTTACTTCGGCTAATTTACCAGTCAGCCGTGCTCCGTGCAGCACAATCACCAAAGGACGCTCCTGTTTAGTGCTGTAATGACAAGGTAAATAAACTAAAGATTCACGTAAGGTCTTATCCATCACCAATGATTCTGTGAGTAATAAGCCTTCAGGCCAAGCATTATCAATCTTTTCTTCAACAACATCCTCTTCCAAGCGTTTGGCTTCTACTGCCTCCAGAGGGTTGGTTTTTATGGGTTTAGTCTCTAATGCATTCAAAGGCTTTAATACCTTTAGGCTCGGCTTAACATCTGCAGTTTCAGCAAATACAGCACAACTCAACATAACCATACTCATAAATAGGTATGACAGAGCGAGTGTATTGATTTTCATCCATTTCATAATAATAAGTGTCTCGTGGTTGAGAAGAAGCGCGTAAAAAAATGGCTTCTAATAGGCTTTTCTGGAGAGTAAAAGAGTGAAGATGCCTATTCTACCTTACATAAGCATGATATGCACCTCAAATAAGCTAACATCACGCACGAAAGAAATGATAGATACCCTTGTCGTTCTGATATATACTATGAGGATCATAATTAAGCATACTAAATATTAGATTAAGGCATACGTCATACGATGACAGAAGCAAAAGCAAAAACAACCGTTTCAACAGGCAACCAGCTGGGTACCTTTGGTGGTGTATTTACACCTACCATCCTAACCATTCTGGGCGTGATCATGTTTATGCGGAGCAACTTTGTTGTTGGTGAAGCGGGTGTTTTCGGTGCGATATTAATCTTATTACTCGCAAAATCGATTACCTTTTTAACCAGCCTTTCCATTAGTGCGATTGCGACCAACATGCAAGTTCGTGGGGGTGGGTCTTATTTCTTAATTTCGCGTGTGCTGGGCCCTGAGTTTGGTGGTGCCATTGGCTTGTCACTTTATATTGCCACAGCCTTATCAGCACCCTTTTATGTGATTGGTTTTATTGAAGCGCTCACCCTTACCTTTCCGAGCTTAGAACCTTGGGCCATGTGGATTAGTATCGTTATGGCCGTCCTCATATCCATCGTTGCTTATGTTGGGGCCGACTGGGCGATTAAAGTTCAGTATGTCATTATGACTGTTCTTGCCTTATCGATTGCGGTGTTTATGGCCGGTGCCATCACTAACTTCTCACCGGAACTTCTTTCTCAAAACTGGAAAGCCGGTTTTACCTTTATGGATATTGGTACCGACCAAGGTAACCGATATTCTTTTTGGTTGGTCTTTGCCATCTTCTTCCCTGCGGTAACAGGGATTGATGCGGGTTTAAATATGTCCGGTGATTTAAAAAACCCTACTAAAAGCTTACCGCTGGGCACCTTAATTGCCGTATTAGTAGGTTTGGGTGTGTATGCGGGTCAAATTGTTTTATCTGGTGGGGCTTATGCACGAGAAGAGCTGATTAATAATCCCTTTCAACTTTTGGTGGATAACGCTATTTTTGGGCTTGGTTTTATTGTTGTCGCCGGTGTGTTTGCAGCCACGTTATCTAGTGCTTTGGGTAGTACATTAGGTGCCCCTCGTGTCCTTCAAGCTCTCGCTCGTGATCCCATTCTTCAGATATTAAAGCCCTTTGCTAAAGGTACCGAAGTAAACGATGAGCCTCAACGCGCGCTCTTTTTCACCTCTGTGATTACCATTGCTGTTCTCTGTTGGTCCTTTATGAGTTCAGGCGGTGATGCATTAAACGCGATTGCCGCCATCATTACCATGTTCTTTTTATACACGTATGGCATGATTAACCTTGCCGCATTTACGGAAGCCTTTGGAAAAAATCCGTCCTTCCGCCCTCGTTTTAAATTCTTCCATTGGATTACCGCGCTTTTAGGTGGCTTGGGTTGTATCTTTGCTGCATTTTTAATTAATCCCGTGGCCGCAGCCATTGCCGCAGTCCTTATTGTAGGCTTAATTTTATACCTCCGTACCAAACAAACCGAAGCCTCCTTTGGTGATGCTCGCCGCGGATTCGTCTATTCCTCTGCACGCAAAAGTTTGATTCAGCTTGCCGAAATGAAAGAAGATGCTAAAAATTGGCGCCCAACGATGTTGGTGTTTTCAGGCAATCCACATAACCGCGAAGCCTTGGTTAGCTATGCGGTATGGCTAAGTTCTGGCCGTGGTATCTTATTGCTCGCCGATATTTTAGCAGGTCAGCCTGATGAACTCACCAGTCACCGAAAAATGGCCATTAAACGATTAAATGAATTTTGTGAAGAAAAAAATATTCATGCCTTTCCTATGGCTATTGCAGGTGAAACGATTGAACGTGGCATGATGTCCGCACTTCAATTGGCTGGTTCAGGTGTTATTCGTCCCAATGTGGCGGTGTATGGGTGGAGTGATGACATCAAAGGCTTAGGCAATTTTGTAAAACAACTGCGTGAAGCCAAAGAACTACAAATGAGTCTTTTGGTCATTCGCGGTGAAACGCTCCCAAAACCAAACAAGCGAAAACACGTCCATATTTGGTGGCGTGGTAGTGACAATGGCCATCTCATGATGATTTTTGGTTTCTTACTCAAAGACAATTGGGAATGGGGTAAAAGCCAGATTACCGTTTTGCGTGCCGTTGATGAAGAAGCCGGTGTCGAACCCGCCCTTCAAAACTTAAATGAAATGATAGACGATGCACGTATTGATGCAACCGCACACGTTGTGTTGAAAGCAGATAACTTTAAAGAAACACTCTATCAGGAATCCAAGTATGCCGACTGCGTCTTTCTTGGTTTTGATGTTCCTGAAGAAGACAACGCCGAAAAATGGTATAACGCCTATTCAGCAATGCTAAAAGACATGCCGACCACCATCCTTGTCAATTCTTCCATCGACGAAAACTTATTGGATTAATATTTTTTTAAGCATCTTTAAAAAAATATTATCGATTTTAATTTTTTATTATTTTAGGTGTATTCTAATTCTTAGATAAATTGATGTATTTAATTTCTATGTGTCGTGACGATCACACCATTTTAATTTTATATTACAACCTATCAAGGAGGATATAACCATGACAACATTACGCCCTATTACTCGCGTCCGCAGTGACTTAAATAGCATTTTAAAAGAGATGGATCATTTTTTTGAACCCTTTGTCACAGCGCAACATCCTGAAATATCAGAACATGTAAACGGATGGTTTCCCGCAGTCGATATACTTGAAGGTGATAAAAACATCTCAATCAAAGCATCTATACCCGGTTATACAGCCGAAGATATTGATATCGAAATTGAGAAGAACATCATTACCTTAAGTGGTTGCCGTCAAAATGAGGCCTTGCATGAAAATGAACGTTACCTCCATCAAGAAATGATAACAGGCCGATTCAGTAGAAAGCTAACGCTTCCTTTTGATGTTGTTGCTGATGAAGCAAAAGCCGACTTCAGTAATGGTGTTCTGCACATCACATTGCCTAAAGCGGTTCAAGCTAAAAAAATAAAAATTGAAGTCACGTAATACCCACTAACAAACGTGCCGATAATGATCGTCCTTATCGGCACGTTTAATTTATATAAGATGTCATTATTTAATGACAAGACGTCCGTCTTTTTTAAGTGCAATCGGTCTCGCTGGTGCTCCGGCTTTTTTTAAGCCCAGAGCCATCACATCACGCAAAGGCTTATCACCTCGCCAAATAATATTTTCTGGCTTTGAAATACTTTCGTATTCATTTTGATTGTTTACGGTGTATTCACCTAAAGCAACGGTGTATTCTTTATCCTCATCCAAAGGTTCCCAACCTTGTTTGGTTTCCACCAACATACGCTCTATTTGACCCGTTGTTTTATTTAACACCACCTGCAAGCCTGAAGGATGCAACATCCCAGGGTGGGCATCACGCTTTTGCAGACTTACCATGGACTCTTCATAGGCTTCAATAATATCGTCGCCTTCAACCTTAATCGTCACAATCGGATCGCTAAATGGCATTAAGGTTTTTAAATCTCTATCGGTAAACGCTCCTGGCACAATACTATTTCTAATTTCAGACGATCGCACAAAACCAATATCGGCCTGCCCATAAGCGCGCACGGCATCAGCTGCAAATTCAGCTAGCGCATCTTCTTGAAACGGGATATTTTCATTATCATAAGTCGTGGTGATAGTCGCAATTTGCGTTTCAGGCCCCAGTGTTTGATTAATCAAGCCAACAGCGTCGGGTGCTTCAGCGAATTTATGAAAACGAAATATATTGTTTGAAACAGGCTTAATAGTGCCTTGTGGTGTAAAGTCCACATCCAACTCACCAAACATACGGCCATCTTTACCGGCTTGCAAAATCATAACGGGCTCACCTGCTGGTGACAACACGTAGTTAGCATAGCGCCCTTGAGACGTCACTCCCCACAGCACATCGTGAGAATGACCACCTACAATCACATCAATACCACTAATGGATTGTGCTACTTTTTTCTCTAGTGCATAGCCTAAATGTGATAGCAAAATAATACGCTGCACACCTTGAGATTGAAGCTCACGCACTTGCTGTTGAATTATTGCGAGTGTGTCATGCCAATCTTCATCATCAATACCTTCAATATCAGCCGATTGACTCAATACATCATCCAAGTCGGTTGTCGTCACGCCCAGCAAACCATAGGGTTCACCTTGGCCGGTCACCACTTTCGTATCAATATCAATATGCCCGTTTTGAATGGATTGTCGAAACGACGTATTTTTAGGAATCTCCAGATTCGAGACCATCGTATCAAAATTAGCTTGGTTGAGTCCGGCTGTAAAATTGCGACTCCCCTGATCTAATTCATGATTACCCATGGCTGTGCCGTGAAGTTGCAACAAATTCATTAGTTTTACGTTTAATTTCCAATCCTTGGCTTCAACACCCACATTATTATCACCGCCACTAAGGCGTAACACATCCATCCCTTTTTCAAAGCCCTCTTGGGTTAACTGCCTGAAGGCTGTGACTAGATGAGGCAATAAAGATAGTTTTTCATGCGGGTCATTATAATATAAAATTCGTAAGCGACTGGAATATTCTATTGCTGGTGCTTTAGGTTGCGAAGAGGGTAAAAAAGTATCTTGAACAGCACCTTTAGCAATACCCTGAGAAACGACAGGCGTATAACGCTGCGGCGAATATGCCGGATAGCGCTGTTGAGGAGGGTGAAATGCTGGACGCATCCCCTGTGGTGGCAGTGATGTTGGATAAAACAACTAAAAAAACCTATACCTTCGTGTGTAACACTGTCTGACCGTCATGATATCGCATTAAAAAGGCAATAAAGTCATTCGTAAACAACTCGAAACATCATCAAAAACACGGTCTTACCCCTATAACGTCCCTAAATCAAAAAAATTGCCTAGTTTAGATTTTCATTTAAGTCCTGTTAAATCAATGATTATTATTGTTCGGCGGGTGTCGTTACCATTTGATTTTTAGACGCTTTAGCAGACATTGGTTTGCCAAGAGAGATATCAATCTCAGGCATCGCCGTAATATCCATGGCAGCCGAAGCTATCTTCACCTTCCCGTCGGTTTCATCGATCCGTTTTAAAATTTTAGTGAACAGTGCATCCTTTGTGGTACGTCGGCCCGTATAATCAGTAATATAACGCAACGTAAACGTCACCCAGTTTTCATCAGCTTCAAGAGTAACCAAAGGCTCTAAGCGTGCATTTTCAATTAAGTACCTTTTTACCACTTTATTCCAAGCCTGTTTCGCATTCGTCGTAAAATCACCCACAACCACATTGGCTGTTTCTAAAATTAACTGGCGCGTCATTTCTAAGTCTGAACCATAACGAATGGGTATAGTAACCTCATCCCACAAAAATGGAAAATCGCGCGTGTAGTTGTAAATAGGATGCTTTGCAACATTACTATTACTCACTCTGACCAATCGGCCATTATACAAATCGCCTTTTACCCATCCACCACATTCCATTAGTGTTGTATTCAGCACCCCAACATCAATCACATCACCAAAAACACCGCCCATTAAAATACGATCACCAGGCTTGAACTCATTATTAAACGTAATAGATAACCACCCAGCCACACTAGCAATGGTTTCCTGCAAGGCAAAAGCTACACCAGCACCAGCAAAACCAAGTAACTTTCTAATTCTATACCGTATTGTGGTGTCTTTTACTCGGTTCCCCACCGTACGTTGTAACGTCTTAACGACAGTATAAATAATGACAATAGCCACGACCAAAAAAATCATTTTACCTGTTAGAGGATCGTATAGCACTTGGTGCAAAGCCTCTTCAGTATCTTTGGAAAAACTCATCGGTAAATTTGTAAGCGCATCATCGGCTAAATTTGGCATAGTGGGTTGCTGTGTCCTAAATAATATAACAGTAATAAGCTTTTTCCATTATATCTAAGAAAACCCATCAATAATGTAAACATCCGTCTAGAGATTTTATAACTCTAGCGCGTGCCTTGTACAATTCCGGCTTCATTGGCTTGAAGGTCAGAGTTACTCCACTTTTTACCAACCATAATATCAGCCGTTTCTTTCACATACCCGCCAGCACGAGTAATGTTACTGGCTAGCCACACACTACCCGTAGTTTTATAAATAGTTCTAGAAACACGTTGAGCGGCTAACGTATGCAGTTCCTCATCTTTCATCCCATTCATGGTAAAGCCTGTGGTAAATACCGAAAAAACACATACAGCAACAATACCGCTGACAGCAAAGCCCACAAGTAAAGCCAATAGCTTAAATGCAATATCTTGAATATCAAATTCAGTATGTTCTGTTATATAAAAAGTACGAGACGACATAAGAATGGTGTTCCTAACGTTAAACAAGGAGGGACAGAGTTCTATCATCATTAAAGCCTCTGAAAGCAAAGGCGTGCTAGATAATAGTTTAATCACAAAAATGAGTGGTTTGAACTATAAAGCGTGACAAGACTGTCACTTTATTGTGATTTATAACGTCAGTAGTGGGGCAATGTATATCTGAGTTGAAATAGCGACAGATATACATCTTATATATTTAAATAAAAACAACAACAAAGACATAATTGCCTAAAGTCTTGAACTACCCCTTAAAATATAGCGGAGAACCCCATCAAAAAAGAACCGATGCCTCTTTACAAAACGTAAAAAGTATCGGTTCAAAAAAATAAATTATTTTAAATTAAATCAATTATTCAAAATGATACACAGCCATATGAAGCTCACCAAGTAAGCTCACATCGGTTTTTACCGCACCAATTTTCTTACCCAGCTCACGTACTTGATCTGGGGTAAAGAAATAAAGTGGGCAATCCAAGCCTTGTACCTTGTAGCGAGCACGACGAATAAAGGCACGCGCACTTCCTTCACGAGGGAAGGAGGCAATCATTTTCTTGGGTTTAAAGGATGCTGCTTTTTCTAGCATTGGGGTTGTGTCAGCCATGTATTCTAAAACACCTAACAGAGCAACCATATCAAATTGTTCATGCTTTTTTAAGTCTTCTGGCATATTGTTTAGCATATCACCTTGAATAAATTCGCATTTATCCGCTACGCCAGCCGCATCAACAATCTCTTGTGCTGACTTCAGCATATCACTAGAGAAATCAACACCGACAGTATAATGACCATTTTTTGCCAATGGCACAATAAGTCGACCTGTACCGGTTCCAACATCAAGCACCTTTATACTTTCACCCATCGAATTTGCTAATTCAACCGACATATCAACACGATCGTAAATATCTTTACGAAGCCATTTGTCCATAAACACACCTACAGGTGTACGGCCTTGACCTGAATAAATCGCATCAAACTCACCCACCATTGAATCCCAGTATTGTGGGGTGGATTGATTAATAACGGCTTGACTTGTTTTTTCCTGAGTTGCAGAAGTTGTTGTACTCATAACGCTAATATCTCCTTTATCGGTAAAAATTCAAAGTCTTTACATAACTGTTCTAAACGCTTTTCGGTTTGATTCAGATTCACACGATGTCTAAATTTGTTACCGGCAGAACCCGGTACTTCAGGCTGATCTGGATCAAATTCCCACGGATGCAAGTACACCATCGCAGGTTGATTGTGTTTTTTATTGAGGGTCTCAATCGCATACTTGGTCATCGTGTACGGATATAGTCTAAAATACCCGCCACCACAGACCGGAATACGTTTGCCAAATACCTCTAAGGTACTCATTGGAAACTCTACTAAGCCATTGTCTAACGTGTACGGCTTTGTTGGTGCATCCTCAATACCATATCTGTTTCGGCGAAAAGGGAAAATACTTGAATCGTATTTAAAACCCAGTTTTTTCAGTACATCCAGCGCCCATAGGGTATCTTTAACAACAGAGAAGGTAGGCGCTCTAAAACCAAGAATATCACCCTGATAATGCTCACGAAGAATCGCTAACGAACGCGCGATGTCTTCTTCAAATTTTTCAGGTGTTTGCTTGTAAATAAGTGTATGGTCATAACTATGTATACCAATTTCATGACCACCCTCAGCAACACGCTTTACCATCTCTGGGTGTCGCTCTGCAATCCAACCCAAAAAGAAGAAGGTCGCCTTCACGTTATAGCGGTCCAGAATGGCTAAAATACGATCCATACCAATATGAAGACGACTAGGAACCGAATCCCAGCTGTCTTTCTCGATGACACCGTCAAAACCGGTCACCTGAAAGTATTCTTCAACATCAATAGAAATAGCATTTTTCATGTAATTTATCGTCTGCACCGTGTTCACTCTAAAATCATGCGTCAAAGAGGTGCTTCAACACCCTTTTAGAATAACCTGTCAAACACCCGCTTGGTATCCATTAACTACCCGAACTCACCCCATTTAAAAGTGAAGATACACTGTTTGTATGAACCGCTTTAAGCCTTTGCTACATAAAAATTTAACACATTAAGAAATATTACATCTTGAGCCCCTCTATATCCCCCTTTTAGAGGTAACTATATCCTGAAAAACCACTTAATCTAAAAATAAAGACAAATCAGTACTAAAGTTTTTCCACCACCCTGCCGATACATAACCTGTTGTCGATATCGTGATGTTTAACATCGTGACGCGACAAGACGAGAGAAATTTATTCTTAAGCCTAAATCGAGGTCACTGACTAACGATCAGTGCTGTGGGAAATACTGAGGTTATTTTAAGTTTTATGGTTTTATCGAAGAGAAAATCTAATAAAAATGTATTTAAAAAAACGGTAGCCGGCATGTTAGCCAGTGCTGTCTTTTTGTCGTTGTCTGCCATACCATCGTGGGCATTTACGATTAATGCAGGCGATACGATGACCGTTGAAAGTACGGCGGGTAGTGCTTATAACTACTCCACGGCGGGTAACATTATTATTAATGGTACCCTTGAAGGCTTTGAAAAAGACGTTTTAGGTGGCTCCTTAACAGGTAATGGGGGTGGCATTAATCTTACCTCCACGGCAGGCACCATCACTATTGGCTCCACAGGCCGTATTATTATTAACGGTACCATTATTGGCGGTAACGGCGGTATTTTAGTCCTTGATGCAAGCAGTATTTTTATTAACGGTGTCATTCAAGCCAACGGCCTAGGTTCTGGCGGGCAAGGTGGTACCATTACCATTAACACCAACGCCTTGAATATGGCTTCAACGGGTACAATCAGTGCTTTAGCCGGTGCGGTTAATAATCACGGTGGTATTATCGATATTAATGCCTCTGGCATTGTTGATATTGCCAGTGGGGCAGTGCTTTCGACAAAAGGACGCTCTGATGCAGGACGAAATTTAATTAGCATTGCCGGTAGTGGCGTTAATTTAGGTGGTCAACTTAATGCCCAAAGCCGAGGCACCTATGATGGTGGTTCGGTTGATATTACCGCCTCTACAGGCACCATTAACATTCTACCTAACGGCACCATTATTTCTGCAGGCTATGTGGGCAATGATGGCGGTACCATCACACTCACGGGTAACGTACATAACCAAGGCGTGCTTAATGCCGCGGCGGGTTCAGGAAATCGTACCGGTGGTAGCATTATTATTTCAGGCACATCAGGTAAAAACTTTACCCAAGATGCCAACGGACGTATGTATGCCCAAGGGCACAGTGGATCATCCACATCCAACGGTGGTACCATTCAAATTATTACGGGCTCCGTTGATATCGATCAATCGGGTGGTGGTATCAAGATTGATGCCTCTGGCTCCAAGCTCGCAACCGGAAACGGCACCGGTGGGAACATCGAAATTCGTGCCACGAATGGCGACCTCGATATTGGGCGTTCGATTATGCGCAACTATGGTAGTGGCGGTAGTATTTATCTTCGTAGCAATACCGGCGCATTAAACGTGGGTACCAACAGTAACATTGTTACCTTTGGTGATAGCACCAACACACTGACGATGATTGGTAACTCAATGGATATTGATGGCTTACTCGGTGCTGAGGGCCATGCCTTTGGTGACGCTGGTACCATGAACATCACGGTAAATAACGGTGGCGATTTCAATATGACCGGTGGTGGATACTTATCCACTCGTGGTTCTTTATTTGACTCAACAGGCTCAGGCTCCACAGGTGGTACCATCAATCTAACATCCACCGGAGATGTCAATTTATCAGGGGCCGCTAAAATGCGTGCCTATGGTACCGATTACCAGGGTGATCAAAATATTGGTAATGGGGGTGTCATTAATATTGATGCCACAGGCGATTACACGGCAGGATCAAATGTTATTTTAAATGCCGGTGGTGCACGTGTCTATACAGGGCCAACCATTACTCAAAACGTGATTGATATTACCGCCAACAATATGACCGTTGATGGTCGCTATTTAGCACACGGCCGTTTAGGCGGTGAAGATGGTGGGCGTATCAGTTTTACCGCAAACAACACACTAACACTAGCCAATACAGCAAGCCTTGAAGCTTGGGGTGACTTGGCCATTGGTGGTGCCGGTGGTGAAGTTTACTTAAACAGTATTAACGGCAACGTGAACGTGAATAACGCGCAAGTATCGGCCGCTGGTATTATGGGCAACGTGGGTGGCTTGATTAACGTGGCTGCCAACAACGGTACATTTAATATGGGCTCAGGCTCTACATTTGATGTATCTGGCCGCTCGCAAACTCTGGCTGGTGCAACCAACACCATTGCTATTTCAGGTGGCACAGTGAATGTTGACGGTACATTAAATGCAGCTAGCAATAACTATAATGGTACAGGTGGTGCCGGCGGTTCTGTGTCGTTGACCTCAACCTCAGGTCATATCACCTTGGCAAGCACTGGTATTGTTAACACACAAGGCTATACAAATAACAACTCATTCTCAGGATCGGCAGGTAACGTTACGATTAATGCCGGTAATGACTACAGACAATATGGCGATATTCTTGCAAGCTCAATTGGCACAACTGACGTCAATGGGTTCAATAATGAAAACGATGGCGGTACTGTTAACATTACAGCGGCTGACGATGCCCGATTCTTCAATGGCTCACTCATTGACACACGAGGCAGAAGTGTTTCCTCAGCCCTTACCAACGGGGGTGATGGCGGTGATATTAACGTGACAGCGGCCGATGATATTAATCTGTATGGCAGTAATACCCTTTTTAATACAGCTGGTGGTGATGGCCAACGTCTGCAAATTTGGATTTGGACCTTTGGTAATAACACCAATGGCGATGGTGGTAATGTGAATTTTACAACCGGTGGCTCCACAACAGGCAGTTCATCCTTATCCAATTACTTTAATACCTCTGGTGGTAACGGAAATGGACTCGGTGGATCAGCCGGTAGTGTTTTAGACGATTTATTGCCTCTTTTCTAGCAGACACCGCTTTTTATAGAATACCCGATTAGAAGTTTTAGCCATGTGGTTAAAACTTCTAAAGTTTTATAGTGATCCTGCCGATACATTAAGTACAAACGAGAGTTAATTTCGATAAATCAACTTATTGTGTATTTCCAGAGAGATTTCAACTTATATTTATGTAATAAACGCCCTCTAATGCGTCGATTACACGACATCAGAAACGAGGATTCAACATGAAATTATTTAAACGCCCACGTCGTCAATCTATCGCCGACTTAAGTAAACGCTTGCTAGCCGGTATGATTGCAGCCACAACAATGGTGGCTTACACCGGTATTTCAGCATCTGCCTTTACCATTAATGCGGGTGAAACAATGACCGTCGAAAGTACCGCAGGAAGTGCTTATAACTATTCCACAGCAGGTAACATTATTATTAACGGTACCCTTGAAGGTTTTGAAAAAGACGTGTTAGGTGGCTCCTTAACTGGTAATGGTGCGGGTATTAACCTCACTTCAACGGCGGGTACCATTACCATTGGTTCCACGGGTCGTATTATTATCAACGGTACCATTATTGGTGGTAACGGCGGTATTTTAGTTTTAGATGCGAGCAGTATTTTTATTGACGGTATTATTCAAGCCAACGGCTTGGGTAGTGGTGGTATAGGTGGTTCGGTTATTCTTAACACCGACATGTTAAACCTCGCGTCTACAGCCAGTATTAGTGCCTTATCGGGTGCGGTAAATAACTATGGCGGTAAAATCGATATTAACTCAAACGGCTTAGTCACCATTTCTGACGGCGCGGTACTTTCAACCAAAGGACGCTCGGGTGGTGGGTACAACAACATTAGTATTGTGGGTACCGGTGTTAATATCGGAGGTCAACTTAACGCACAAAGTAGAGGTACCTATAACGGTGGTACTATCGACATTGAAGCAAGCACAGGCACCATTACAATTCTTCCTAATGGCACACTGATTGCTGCAGGTCACGTTGGTAATGATGGCGGTACAATTACCCTTACTGGTGACGTACACAACCAAGGTATTTTAAATGCCGCATCGGGTTCAGGAAACCGCACCGGTGGTAGCATTATTATTTCAGGCACCTCAGGCAAAAACTTTACTCAAGATGGCAACGGTCGCATGTATGCGATGGGTCATAGCGGATCAGCCACATCTAACGGTGGTACCATTCAAATTATTACTGGCTCCGTTGACATTGATCAATCCGGTGGTGGTATCAAAATTGATGCTTCTGGATCAAAATTGGCAACCGGTAATGGTAACGGTGGTAACATCGAAATCCGTGCTACAAATGGTGACTTAGAAATTGGTCGTTCAATAATGCGTAACTACGGTAGCGGTGGTAGCATTTATTTTCGCAGTAATACCGGTGCTTTAAACGTAGGCCGAAACAGTAACATTGTGACTTTTGGCGATAGCACCAACACACTCACCATGATTGGTAACTCAATGAATGTTGATGGTTTACTCGGTGCTGAAGGCCACGCCTTTGGTGACGGGGGTACGATGGATATTTCTGTTAACAACGGTGGCGATTTCAATCTAACTAGCAATGGTTATTTATCAACCCGTGGATCCCAATTCGATAGCACCGAGACGGGTTCGCACGGTGGTACGATCAATTTGAATTCGACCGGTGACATTAACTTATCAGGCAACGCTAAAATGCGCGCCTACGGTACCCAGTATAAAGGGAATGGGACATTGGGTAACGGTGGTGTTATTAACTTGGACGCAACGGGTGATTACACATCAGGTTCTAATATTATTTTAAATGCTGGTGGTGCTCGCGTATCAGCAGGATCTAACATTACAAGAAACGTGATCGATATCACTGCCAACAACATGGATGTGGACGGTCGTTATTTAGCACACGGTCGTCAAGATGGCCAAGACGGTGGACGTATTACCTTTACTGCAAACAATGCTTTAACCTTAGCCAGCACAGCAAGCCTAGAGGCTTGGGGTGACCTTCACTTTGGTGGTGCTGGTGGTCAAGTTTACTTAAACAGTACCAACGGTAATGTAACCCTTAACAACGCTTTTGTATCAGCAGCCGGTATCTTTGACAACATCGGTGGTCTCATTAATGTGGCCGCCAACAATGGTACTTTCAATATGGGTTCAGGTTCTATCTTCGATGCTTCGGGTCAATCACAAAATATCGCAAACAACGGTATTTCGATCTCTGGTGGCCGAGTTAATGTTGACGGTACATTGAATGCATCAAGTAATAATTACAATGGCCGAGGTGGTGCCGGTGGTAGCGTTCGTATAGCATCCACATCCGGTGATATTACATTAAGTAGTAACGGTATTGTGAACACCCAAGGTTATGCCAACAATGATGCTTTCTCAGGTAACAGTGGTGATGTCACGATTAGTTCTGCCGGTAACTTCACTCAAGATGAAGGTATCATTCTTACTAGTGTGTTAGGTGGTAACGCCCAAGGCTTAAACGGTGAAAACGATGCCGGTGATGTTGATATCACAGCCGGTGGCAATGTTGCCTTCTATCGTAACGGAGCCACACTTATTGATGCCTCTGGTATCAGTTATAACAGCGGTGGTCGTAAAGACGGTGGTGACGGTGGTAATATTGTTGTTAACTCCGGTGGAACCATTCAATTCTGGAATCCAGGTGGCGGCACCGATCCACTTTATATGGACCTGAGTGGTGGTGACGGCCAACGTAACCGTTCTGACGGTGGTGCGGCTGGTAGCATCTCACTGAATGGACCGGGCTCCAAAACAATGCAAGGACTCAACACGTCAGATCCATACCTTAACCTAAACATTTTAGGTGGGTCCGCAGGTGGACGTCGTGGTAACGATGGCGCTCAAGGTAACATCTTTGTTGATGGCGGCATCTACTACTAAAAATCAAACATTCACTTAAAAAAGCTGAGACATTATGTCTCGGCTTTTTTTGTTTGGGTTGGCTGTTGTTTAAACAAAACAAAAACGAGCGCCAGACCCACAAAGAGCATCATATAATAGTGCCCTAGGATACCGTAGGCAAGCCAGTCAACACTATGCTGTTGTGATGCTATCGAATCCACTAATACTCGGCTTAGAACGCCAAATAGACCCAAATACACAAAGGGCTTCAACAAGTACAAGCTGTTTAAACTCCGAGACACCAACATCCAACCACCTAAGTAAGGCAGTTGATACACTAAAATCCGAATAATGTCAGCCACTTGGTTTGTATCGGACGCATCAAAGGCACCACGTTCAAACAACACGCGAATAAACAACGGTGCCACCAACCACATCACTACCATCACGGGAATACTAAACACCAATGTTTCTCGCAAACCTTTTTTAATGATACGTGTCATCTCTGGAATGTCTTTTTGACTACCAGCCTTCATTAACTTGGGCACCATCGTAATCTGTAAACTATACACGCTCAAGGTTCCAAGCACTGTAATGATTTTTCCAGCGTATCGAAACGCACTCAATTGACCTTCAGGCAGACCCGCTAAGAAATAATTATCAACAGGTACAAACAAATAAAAGAAAATAGTGATCAAGATATTGGGTGCTGAATCCTTCAGCATTTTTCCGATATAGGGTGCCTTCCAAACCGGTTGCCATTTTAATTTAAGCGCAAACCAATACAATAAGAACTGCAAAATTTGTGAGGCTGGCATCGCCCAGATAACAGACTTATACCCCATTGAAGGGTTGAAGACCCACACCAATAGACAAAAGAACAACGTACTAATAATACCCGACCAAAGAAACCAACCAAAGCGCTCTAGCTC
>CAYGPY010000021.1:9265-17918 GCA_964351765.1 uncultured Vampirovibrionales bacterium | reverse complement strand
TCATCACGCGGCTTTGATCTTGCACCGCTGCCCCCGCCGGACGAATACCGGGTGTCACTAACAGAAAATCCTGACCGCAAGCCTCACGAATCAGCGGGGCTTCTTGCGCAGAACACACTACCCCTTGCAGGCCAGCCTCCTTGGTTAAGGTGGCAAGAGCCACAACCTGATCGTTTAAATCACGCGACACAGCCAGCTCACCTTGAAGTTGGATTTCATCCATACTGGTGAGTACTGTCACACCAATCATCACAGGCTTAGGGATATTGAGTGCAATTGCTTGCTCACTTGCAGCAGTACGTCCAGCATACATCATCGCCTTACCGCCACTGGCATGCACATTAAAAAAGCCGGCACCGTGACGCGTTAATGATTCTGATGCCTTCGCCACCGTGTTAGGGATATCGTGCAGTTTTAAATCCACAAAAACAGCCAAGCCTAGTGCTTGAATGTCTTTTAGCAAACTTGGCCCAGCTTGATAATACAGTTGCATCCCGACCTTCACCATCACCTTGAGGGGAGCCAACTCCTTGCATAATGCCAACGCATTTTGAGCTGACGGCACATCAAGAGCCACAATCAATCGACTGGGATCAAAGTGATTAAAGGCCAACGTACCAATGGATGGCGAGGCCTGTTCTATTGAAGCGGAAGTCATAAAGACCTCTTTCTGTTTGGTAACGATACCGGTAATACATCTTTATTTCTCCCTCAATCATACCAGAAAGCCCTTGGCTTCGCTGAATTACATTGTTAAATAGTAGCAAGCACAAACGTTTTCAGAGGCATCACATTTTGTTTCAAAACAGATAAAACACCGTTGCCTTTATGTTACATTATGAGCAGATTTCGCCTAAATAATTCAATAGTATAGTAATGAACCAGAAAATAATGGTAAGAGACTAATCACGTCGTGCACGTTTTAATCAAGCCACTATTAAAGGGCGGTACATCCAACACGGTTGCTTATTCCAAGGCAACAGTCGATGATGTGTCTTTTTCAGGCTGGTTTGGTAGAAATAGAAACAAGAATGATGCTCAAGACGACCGCTTTGAGTCGAACGCCACCCCATCACAAGAACTTGTACCTGTTGCTGATGACAGAAAGAAACGCTTCCGTCCTTTACGTCGACTTAAAAACGGCGCTATTCACGTTAAGGAAGAAGAGCTAAAAAGCACACGAGGCTGGATGGAAGACACGATGTGGGGCAGCAGCGCTTTTTTATTAGGATTAACACCCTTAATGAGTGTGGCAGCACCCTTAGTTCCACTAACTTTTCTTACCAGTTTTACCGTTCGCAGTGTCTCTGATTTTATTGTGGGCGTTGCCCGAAACCCCGAAGAGAACTACGCTGACTGGAAGACAGAAAAACTCACCAAACAAACAAAAAAACGAGAGCGCCCCGTTCATTGGTCTCAACTCCGCTTAAGCAGTGAGCTATCGGCCAAAGACAGAATTAAAAAAGCCAATAAACAAGTCGTGCAAGAAGAATTTAAAAACCCACGCGGCTATATGGAAGATGGCTTCTGGGGCGGCTATGCCTTATTAAGTACCCTCACCCTACCCCAAGTTCCATTGGCTATGGGATTGAGTTTTTTAATTCGTACCAGCGCTGAATTTATTGTGGGCGTGTTTCAAAAAACGCCTGAAGATAAAATCCTCGAACTCGAAAAAAACACCACGGCGGCCATTGAAGCGGCGAAAGAAGACAACGACTAGAAAACACCCGCTCAGCTAGCACAAATAATACGGGTCTTGTTTTATAACTAGTAAGCCCCCATCTCTCGTGTTATATATAGTCAAACTTCTTTTAAACCGACTTAATTACTCCTGAAAGGAGTGACCTCAATGGTTTCTATCCCACAAGTTTCAGCTCAACCCATTCAAAAAACACCGCTTCCAAGCTCTGTTTATTTTGGTGCTAAAAAGAAAGACGATGCTGAAGGTGATGAATTTAAAGCTTCAAAAAAAGAAAAAAGTGATGGTGGTCTGAGTGCCTCTCAAAAAATCAGCACGGGTATCAAAGTTGGCTTAGCCAGTATGTTTGATAAAGACGGGCTGATGAGCGACACCAAATGGGCCATCGCTTTTAGTATTGTGGGTATGGTATTGCCCGGCAGTCAGCTTATTTTAATCCCAACCTCTTACCTGCTGGGTATGTCACTACGGTTTATGACCTTTGGTGGATCGGGCTATAAAAATGCTGAAGCGCTTCAAGAAGAAGGTGTCTCTCCTTTTAAAGCCGTCAATCTTTTAAAAACAAGAGCAGACTAATGGTTTTGGCATCGACAATTTTACCTTGTCGAACCCACTCAAACGCTTCATCAGGCGTTAATTTATGGATGTCGATAAATTCGTCATCCATTTTGTATTGCTCTGGATTATCAACCGGCACTAATTCCGTTGCCTTAAACAAATACAAACGCTCATCACAAAAACCCGGTGACGTATAAATAAACGTGAGCTCCTCTAGCACACCCGGTGCGTAGCCTGTCTCTTCAATCAACTCTCGACGTGCCGCTTCGTAAGGGGTTTTGTGCTCACCCGGATCAAGCTTACCCGCGGGCAGTTCAATCAAGGTGCGCCCTAAAGCATAGCGCCATTGTTCTACCAATAAAATTTTACCGTCCGGCAACACCGGCATAATCACCACGCCACCGGGATGCTCTAACACTTCTCGCTTACAAGCAACGCCATCGGGTTGCCTAGCGTCGTCACGACGAAAATTCACCACCATGCCTTTTTCGATCATGGTTTTCGAGACGGTTGTTTCCATTAAGTGTTTTTTGGTTTCTGCAAAATTCTCAAGCTCATAATCCCGATGAATAAACTCGGTTTTAAACTGAGACATATCCTGAGTTGGTGGTGTTGTATTGTCGCTCATCGTTTTGAGGGTCCTTACTTTTTTAATTCATCAAACATAATTTACGCCTTAGCAAAGGTGTCTAACAAGTTAATCACGAGCTCGGTGCAACGCACCATTTCAGAGAGCTTCACGCGTTCATTTAAGGTATGTGGTTCCACATACCCTGCACTGAGTACCACGCCTTGCAGGCCACGCAACATAAACACATTGTTGTCACTGCCACCATTAGTACGCAATGGAAGGGGTTTTAATTCGGTTTGATGCATCGCTTGATGCACGTTATGAACACCGATTTGCGCCTCATCAAGCACGTAACCTTCAAACATCACTTCGGTTGAAAACGTACATCCGGCACCTTGCGTTTTGGCCATCACGTCATTCGCGACGGCTTCAATTTTTTGCAACGTCGCATCAATCACACTACGATCGTGACCACGCACTTCACCTTCTAAATACACATAATCCGGCACCACGTTGGTTCCCTTACCGCCTTTTAACAGACCTAAATTTGCTGTCGTGTTCTCATCAATGCGAGCGTTTAATTTTTCAGTCGAAATTCGGTTTACGATTTCACCCATCACATGAATAGCGTTAATACCCTGTTCTGGCATAATACCCGCATGCACACTTTTACCAGTGACTTCAATTTTGTAATTGATATAGGTCGGTGCTGATGTAATCCACGTGCCCATCTTACCGGTGTGATCAAAGATCACCGAAAAATCAGACTCAGCGAGTTCTTTATCAGCAACGCCTTTAGCGCCCATCAATCCGGTTTCTTCACGCGTGGTAAAAATCAATTTTGTTTTAGGACGAGGCAAACTGTTTTCAAGTGCGTAAATCACACCCTCTAACACAGGGGTGAGTCCGGCTTTATCATCAGCACCGAGAACCGTATCTTGGCTGGATTCAATCATTCGATCAACGCCCTTCCCCGTCACGTTGGGTTGAATGTTATCGCACGGTGGCACCACATCCAAATGACCTGACAGCAACAATGTTTTAGTCGATTCCGATTCATGCAAGGGCACATCAACAATCAAATTACCTTCAGCATCACTGCGCATAACAAGACCGTGCGAATCACAATAAGGACGAATACGCTCTTCCATATACAGACGCATCGATTCTTCGTGCCCGCTGGGGCTGTTGATCCGCACCATCTCTAGGAACGTATTTAAAATAGCGTCCTGATCTAACTCATAGCGCTGTGTGGTGGCTGTCGGCATCAAACGTCTCTTTCTCAATTCTCTCTACTAAAATGGTACTTTCTTGATTTGCCCTCAGCATAGCAAATGTAGCGTGGAATGTCATTGCAGGGGTGGCGTTTAAAAACAACCCCTACTGTGATAGGCTAGATAGCACATACGGATTTAAATTTAAGTTTTTTCGTCTTAATGTATGACTAAAGAGGTGGATCATCATGCTACACAAAGTTTCTGTCATTGGCGCCGGTAATGTAGGGGCCACATTAGTTCAACGTTTAGCTGAAGCTGAGCTTGCTAAGCACGTTGCTGTCGTTGATATTGTTGAGGGTGTGCCTCAAGGTAAAGCGCTCGACATTATGGAGTCAGCTCCTGTGTATGGCTACGACACACAAGTGGTGGGTAGTAATACCTACGAGGTCATTGAAAATTCTGACATCGTTGTTGTCACCGCAGGATCACCGCGCAAACCCGGTATGAGCCGTGATGACCTATTGGCCATTAACGCTAAAATTATGACCGACGTGTGCAACAACATCAAAAAGTTCGCACCTAAATCCTTGATTATTGTGGTGAGCAACCCACTTGATGCCATGTGTCACGTTGCGTTGAAAGCCAGTGGCTTTGCTAACAACCGCGTTATTGGTATGGCTGGCGTACTCGATTCATCCCGATTCCGCACCTTTATTGCTGAAGAATTAAACGTATCGGTTGAAGATGTACACGCCACAGTACTAGGTGGCCACGGCGATACAATGGTGCCTTTAACACGCTACAGTACTGTAGCTGGTGTGCCACTACCTGAATTGATTGAAGCCGGTCGCTTAGAAGAAATCGTACAACGCACCCGTGATGGTGGCGCTGAGATTGTAAAATACCTAAAAACCGGTTCTGCGTTCTACGCACCAAGTGCTTCGGTACTTGAGATGGTGGAATCCATCGCCAAAGACAAAAAACGTATTCTTCCGTGTGCGATTCACCTAAACGGTGAGTACGGCGTAAACGGACTTTACGTTGGTGTACCCGTTAAGTTGGGTAAAAACGGCGTAGAAGAAATCATCGAACTTAAACTAAACGACGCTGAAAAAGCCGAGTTCCAAAATAGCGTAGACGCCGTCCAAGGCTTGGTAGAAGCCCTTAAAGGATTAGTTCCTGCTTAAAATGAATATGAATCTTGATAATACTGAAATAAGAAGCGCTAGAAATAGGGCTTCTTATTTTATGCTTGAGACATACTCTCAATTAAAGGGTTCCTCAATGTATACACTTCTATCACGATCTACAAAGCTAGTATGCTTACTACTACTCACTCTTTTCATTACTGGTTGTGAAGGTGTGACTGGCGATTTAAGCTTAAAAGAAATTGGCACGCTAAATACCTCTAATAGCTATACTGTTATTGAAGCCGTCAATGACCATCAAGTGCTATTTTTCAATGGCCGAAAGCCAAGTGAAATATATGACTTTAAGACAAATACATCAACGCTTATAAATCGTGATTATTCATTTAAGATTCCCGAAACTGATAGGGGCAGGAGGCCTACAATAACCCAGTATGCACCAAATAAAATTCTGGTTTTAGGCAGTATGTGTCTTGCGAAATACAATGAAACACGACGATGGGTTTGTTTAGACAACTCGTTACACTCAGGGGCCATTTTAAATCTTGAAAAAAATAAATTTGAGCTGATTGAAACAAAAGAAGGCCCCTCTAGACTTGGTCATACTGCCATATTACTGAAAAATAATAAATTACTTATTATAGGGGGAGGTAACTACCAAGAAGTGCCTTCCGAGATAGATACTGATGGGAACAGAAGTCGTTGGGATTATAGTGAAGCTTTAAAAGTATTGATCGTTGATCCTGTTACCTTAAAAACAGAAGTTGTTGGTGAGCTTGAAAAAGCTCGTGTTGGACATAAAACATTTCAAGTAGACAAGCATCGTTTTTTAATTTTTGGTGGTGAGTACATTCAAAATCAGAATGATTGGCAACCTAATCTTGACGCCAAAACGATTGAGCTTTTTGATTTGAAAACTGGAAAATCAAAGGTTTTTGGTGAAATTCCTTATCCTTATTGGAAAGTAGCTCCTAGAACGGCACAAAAACTAAATGCAAATGAATATGCGTTTAAAACACATATTTTTAATTTAGCTACAAATAAAACAGATCAAATTGAACCCTCACCATTTGGCCACGAAGATTCAAGAGTGTCCGTGGAAGTAGTTCTTGATAAAGATAATATCCTTCTAAGCTATGTCTACCCTTTAAAGCACTTACCTAAAACTAAAGTTTTCAGCGTTTTAACTAAGAGGTATACAGAATTTGGATATCGAGATTCGACACAACTATTAAAATGGAACCGGAAAACTAATACCTATAAAGAAATTAACAAGAGTCAGTTCTACAACTTAAATAAATTCGAACTGACAAATACATTCTACCTTCCAGGCGATGAGCGAAAGTATTTACTTGTCCGTGAAAATTGCTTAAGAAAAAATGCAGCTAGGGACTGTCACAAGAAACGTACAGCAACTATATATAGGCTTGATTATAAGAAAGACTAAAGTATAGCCTTCTTTAAAAATTAAGTTCTCGGTGAAGGTACTCGTGTGCTTTTTCGATGCCGTGTTGAGCGTCTCTTACTAGGGCATTGTTAACACGGTCTCTTCCGTGGGCGACGTCTCTTCGCATTTCTTCAGCGAACTCACCGCTTTGAATTTCTTCTAGCACGTTGCGCATGCGCTCTTTTACGTGGCCATCAATAATCCGGTTACCACGGGTCACATCGCCAAACAATGCCGTGGAACTAATGCCCTCACGTAAACCGGCAATACCCCGATCGTGCATTAAATCGGCTACTAACTTCACTTCATACAGGCATTCAAAATACGCCGATTCTCGTGAATAGCCCGCGTCCACAAGGGTATCAAAGGCGGCCATAATCAAATGATTCAACCCACCACACAACACCACTTGCTCAGTAAATAAATCGCAGACCATTTCTTCTTCAAAACTAGTGGGCAAAATTCCCACGCGGGCGCATCCGATTGCCTTACCATAGGCCAACGCTACATCAAGCGTGTCGCCAGAAGAATCCTGATACACAGCCACCAAGCCCGGTACGCCCGAATCCAGCAAGTATTTATTACGAACCCCTCGGCCTTGGCCTTTAGGAGCCAATAAAAACACGTTGTGGTTTTTTTCTGGGGTAATCCACTTCGCATGAATGGCCAACCCATGCCCAAAACCGATATACACGGTTGATTTTAAATACGGTTTTATCAACGCATACGTTTGGGCCATCGCCTCATCGGGCACCATCAGCATCACCACATCAGCTTGCTTTACAGCGTCTTCAATCGTAAACAGAGGCATCTTATCCGATTCCGCGCGTTGACCCGCCGGTCCCCATTTATTTTCTTTTTGTCGTGCCCCCACAATAATATGGATACCACTGTCTCTTAGATTCAACGATTGAGGCTGCCCCTGATTCCCATAACCAATCATGGCCACGGTTTTATTCCGTAAGAGATCAAGTGAAATCGCACTGTCTCGATAAATGTGCTTTTCAGTCTGTAGGGTCGTTGTTGTCATAAAATTAAAATTCCAAATCAATTGCGTTAAACTACGTGTAAAATCTTGTGCCTGAGTGGTGTTCCATTTATGATGTAAGGCACATTAAGCCTAGCATAAATGCGGGTTGTACTTTAATCATAATAAGGATCTCCTCCGATGAGCAACTCGTCCACCCAACCCCCAACAAAACCAGAGACCAGCGACAGCACCGAACATGAAGGGGGTCACATTCGTGCCACCCGTATTGATAAGCTCTCGCAATGGCGTGAGTTGGGCGTGAATCCGTTCCCGTATAAGTTTGAAAAAAGCCACAGCAATGGTGAGATTCAAATTAAATACGAACACCTTGAAGCGGGTGAAGAAACACCAGACGTGGTCACCGTTGCCGGACGCATTATGGCCCTTCGTAATAGCGGTATGTTTTTAGACGTGCAAGATCCCTCAGGCAAGCTACAAGTGTTTTGCCACAAAGAAAACCTGCCTCAAGAAAAACTCACCGAGCTCAAATTATTAGATATCGGTGATATTGTGGGTGCTACCGGTACCATGCGTCGTACCCCTCGCGGTGAACTCTCCGTAAAAGTAACCGATTTCACGCTTCTGTCTAAATCATTATTGCCTCTTCCTGAAAAGCATCACGGCCTCACGGATGTGGAGACGCGCTACCGTCAACGTTATATCGATTTGATTATGAACGAAGACAGCCGCAGCACGCTTGTAAAGCGCAGTTTAATTATCTCTGAAGTGCGCAAGCTTCTGATCAGTAAAAGCTTTCTTGAAGTAGAAACCCCTATCTTGCAAGGTATTGCCGGTGGCGCCTCGGCCAAGCCCTTTATTACCCACCACAACACCCTTGATATGGATATGTACCTACGTATCGCCCCAGAGCTGTATCTAAAGCGTTTGATTGTGGGTGGCATTTCAGAAAAAGTATTTGAATTAAACCGCAACTTCCGTAATGAAGGCATTTCGCCACGGCACAATCCTGAGTTTACGATGAT
>CAYGPY010000021.1:3357-9255 GCA_964351765.1 uncultured Vampirovibrionales bacterium | reverse complement strand
GCCTACGCCGATTATCACGACATGATGGACATTACCGAGGAAATCTTTATTACGGCGGCTAAGAACGTGCTGGGCACCACTAAAATCAACTTCCAAGGTCAAGAGATTGATCTGGCTGGCCCGTGGGCTCGCAAAACAATGTTGGAATGCGTTGAAGAAGCCGTTGGCATTGATTTCTCCAAAATCGAAACCGACGAAGAAGCCCGTGAAAAAGCCAAGTCAGTGGGTGTTCATGTTGAAGACTACGAAAGCTGGGGCTCGGTTGTCGAGCAAATCTTTGAAGTCAAAGTCGAAGACACCCTCATTCAGCCTATCCACATTATCGATTACCCTCGTGAAATCTCACCACTGGCCAAAGAGCACCGTGATAACCCACGCTTGGTAGAACGCTTTGAAACCCGTATTAACGGCTGGGAAGTAGCCAACGCCTTTAGTGAGCTAAGTGACCCGCTTGATCAGCGCCAGCGCTTTGAATCCCAAATGGCCGAGCGTGATAAAGGTGATGATGAAGCGCACCAAATGGACGAAGACTACGTCACCGCTCTTGAATATGGCCTGCCTCCGTGTGGTGGTCTTGGCATTGGTATCGACCGGATGATTATGCTCCTGACCGATTCGCCCAACATCCGTGACGTTATCGCCTTCCCAACACTCAAACCAAAAGCTTAGAGTCTAGGAGCAAACATTTAGCTCTTTCGGGCATTTATTAGCCTATAAAAAACCCTCGGCGCTTATCGTGTAATCACGATACCGTGTCGAGGGTTATGCCTTTTTTGCGTTTGAAAAATAATTTCAAAAAAAAAGCCTTCGCTTTTTAGTCGGCAAAAGGCACAAAGGATAGAGAGTTAGAGTTTGATCAACATTCTCTATGATCTCGCGTCTTCTGTCATGTAAATTTACTACAGTATGATCAAACTGTTACATTAAAGGGGCGCAAACCGGCATGATCAGGATCATTCCGGCGCTTGATCTATAAAAACAATTGTCTAACGAGCCTTTACGGCGATAAGGGTTTCAGAAACCCCGTTATGCGATCGTCTTGCGACATGTGCTGATCACCCATTACGATCGTCGATCACGCTCTGAATACGTATTTTTTAGAAGATAGCCATGCAAGAAAATAAACAAACAAAGAACTACGTTCGGCACGTAGTTAAATCCTCAGATCATAAACTAGATCTTAAAAAAGATCGTAAAAAAAGTGCTAATCATACCCCTTATGCCAGATGGCGTAAAAGCAGATCGGCGGCCTGATTTTTGATCGTTTCAGGACAGTCTTTTAATAAGGCATCCACTTTACGACGCGGCGTCACATGGTCACCACGACGATTGGATGAACCGTGTTGTGTCGTATCTTGATGGGAATTGACGAGTGCAATCAGTTCCTCATCATAATAGCCATCCAGCATCTCTAACATGGCCATCGTCGCTTGGCTTTGAAGCTGACCGGGTGCGAGATCTAATAGTTGCAGTGCAAAGGATAATTTGGGGTATGGGTCATACCAACGGCTTTGATGAGAGTGGATTTGAGCTTGTCCGTGAACGGCATGCACAGCGTCACCCAAGCTCGATTGAGCCGGTGAGTGTTCAGTTTGATTGTGAGGTTGATCAATCATAAAAAATTAGTATCGGCGTTAACCCAAGCCACACAAGGATTACAGTGTGTTGATATCAAACAAACGAACAAACGGGTCACGTTTTTTGGGTGGATGACTGCGTCTACTCCCAAGATATTGCCAGCTCCACATCTAACCTAAAAAGCAAAATCGAATTTTCTTACTAACCTAAAAAGTGTTGAATACACGCCGCTTACACATTTTTTGTGACTCTTTGACGTTTGTATGTTGCGCAACGAGTATAAGAACAAGGTGTCTCTCACTCGCCGACAAACTCTAACTCAGTGTGGTGAGTTGATTGTATGTCTAACAGTTTGGCTTGAATGGTTAAACTATTATTTGCTCTGGTGTTATAACTCTCTACTTTTATAACGCTCTTTATCCTTTGTGCCTTTTTCCATATGGTCAAAAATCATTGTGTTTGTAGTGATTTAACCCAATAGAAGGCGAGGTCAAATAAGTCAACAAATAGATGAGTAATCCAAACGTGTATTCAACTAATTGTATTATAAACCATTCATGATCGAATGCAAGAAGTTTTCCTGAGTTTCAAACAAAATTGGAGAAACACAGAAGTTAAAATCAATTGCACTACTAAACTTAGCGGCGACGGGGTGGAATCAAAGGAATGATTTTGTTTGGATTGTGCTTTCGCTTGAAGTCGTATTTTTTTGAAGCAGGCGTGGTTGATGTATCACTTTGAGCTTGGCTTTGATCACCATGGCTGGCTTCAAGCGCTTCAATCATACGGCCTGATAAATGGGCCGAATCGAACAAGGCAAACGCGCCGGCTCCGGCGTGACGGGCAGCTTCAATTTGATCCAACATCACTTCGGCCGTGTTGTTATTAAACGGCGCAAACACACCCGACATCACTGGCACCTTACCTTGACTAGCCTGCACCACACGCTTGGTATCATCACCCACCACACGAATCGCGCTGGTTAAGGTAATTGGTGATAAGAAATCAACCCATTGATTGCGCCCCCAACGAGGCCAATCTTGATGCTTGGTTTTAACGGCCTTTACGGTGTCCGCAAAAATAACGGTTGATACTTGTACCTTGGGCTTTGTTGATTTCACAACAATATACGCTTGGCGAACAAACTCACTAATCGTATCGGTTTTAAATTGTTCAAAGGTTTGCCAATCATCCAACTGGGTTTTGTGATCAATATCAACGGGATCGCGCCCATGTTGATCTTTAAAGAGTTGGCGCGACACATCCGAATAGCCCCACGTGGTTTTATGGTAACTCCAACGATCATCAGGAAAGCTGGACGGATACCGAATATAATCCAACTGCAATCCATCAACATCGTAGCGCACCACAATTTCACGAATCAAAGTGAGTAAAAATTTCTGCACTTCAGGGTTAGCCGGATCAAGAAAATAACCGCCCATTTCTAAAATCGAACTGGTGGGCACGCGCTCTTTTAAAGCCACATATTGCACATTCGCCCAATCGGGATATTTTGTTAAGATAGGCCCCGGTGGGTTAAATGCCTTGGTGCCTCCATAAAATGTTTCAAACCAAACATGGAGTTTCATACCCCGTTTGTGTGCCAAGTCCACCCACGTTGCAAGGTAATCCTTGGGTAAACCTAAATAAGAAAACTTTGGATTTTGAGCCGGTGTAATTTGGTATTGCTGAAAGGTGGTACTAGGGAAAATAGTATGCCCGTGAAAATATGTTTCAAGAAAAACGGTATTGATACCCGCTTTTTTCATATAATCCAGCGTTTCGCCAATTTCAGCCGTGGAACGTTCCACAGGGCGATGCCAGACACCGGCCATTTTACCAAGCGTTTTATCTGCCTCAAAAGAAGGATACTCTTTCCACAAACGACGATTTAAATCTTCAAGTGACGCACTTAAAATTTCAACACCCGCTTGAGGATGTCCTTGTACGTTTAAAATATCGGCCGCCGCCATCTGTTGCTCTATACGTGAGCGATAGGGCTGAAAGGCCTCACTATGTGATCGTGACTGCACAAGCCGATGCTCAATTTGATACCGATAGGTTTGATAATCAACCGTCGATGTTATCAGCCGAGCTTCGCCCGACTCTGGATCTAGTTTCAGTTTAATATGGGCACCAATAGGGGCATGGGCTACCAACCAGTTTCGATTACGACCATGGCCACTCAATACAAAATTACTTAATTCTTCTTGGGGTGTTGTTGCGACAGGAATTTTCGAATCAGAGCCTTCTTGCTCGACAACACGGCCGTCACGTACTGTTACTTCAAAACCAAATTCGTTGGTTTGTGTGGTGGTTTTTCCATAACTCGAGGTATACACAATAAACTGATTACCACCCCGACACCCAGGAAATCCACACGCCGCACGGTTGTTTTTCATGGTTGGATTCATCACCGAAACAGTGTTCGTGATAGTTTCAAACCAGTTATTACGCACACTAAACTCCGTGCCCACAATCAATTTATCCAACAGCATTTTACGGGGTTCGCCAGCCGCCGAAATCACAATACCCTTTTCAGGAATGGGTGCATTACCACATTGAGAAAAACCGGGCAAACCAGAATCTTTAATATCGCCTTTTTTCTGGCATTCCCATACGCTCGTCACACGACGCACTTTAAACGTATTCTCTTTACCCTCAACCTCGTCGGCAATAATCTCAACGCCAAACTCATTGGTACGCGTACTTCTGCCGTAATCACGGTCAAATAGAACCACACTGCCAGCACCACGGCTCATGTTATGACCCGACACATCAATAACGGTATTATCGCCCGACACAACGGACATGGAGACTTGCGCATTGGCCACCATAGAGCAGAATAGCATTGCAACAAGCATCATCAAGGTAACAACAGAAACACGTTTAGAGGAAAAAAGCATAAAATAGAAGTCTCTCTTAGGATCGAAATGACATAGTCTAGAGCATGGCACACGGACTTACTTTTACAATTACTACAATCTATGAAGAATGCTTGTAAAAGCGGTTAGATTAAGGCGATAATAGCATATCATGACGATTGCCTCTACATCTAACACTGCATTATTAAGACCGGTTTCAGAGCCGGAAGTTCCTAATAGTGAGCCTGCTGCGTTATCCGCTCCCGTGCAGGAAGTCTTCTCCTCAATTCAAGGCGAGGGTATCTACGTCGGTAAACGCCAAATTTTTGTTCGCTTTGCCCATTGTCACTTAAAGTGTGCCTATTGTGATACGCCAATGACATCAGCCAGTGGGCAATGTGAAATAGAAAGCCATGCCGGACACGGCCACGACCTCTTTATCGATAACCCTATTTCAATTGATGAGCTGTATCAAGTACTATCCACCATGCTTGCCAGTACACCCCATCATAGTATTAGCTTTACCGGCGGTGAGCCACTGCTTTACCATCGGTTTCTAGCCGAGCTGTTTGAAAAACTCAAGGCGTCACACCCTCACATTAAAACCTATCTTGAAACCAGTGGCACGCAAGCCGATTTTCTAGAGGTCGTTCTTCCGTTTACCGATGTAATTGCCATGGATATCAAACTGCCGTCTTCCACATTAGAGGCACCTCGCTTTGAGGAACATCGTGAATTTTATCAATTGGCCTTGTCTCAGCCCAATTGCGAAACCTTTGCCAAGGTGGTGTTTAACAACGCTATTACAGCTAAGGAAATCAGTGAAATAAAACGCGTTGTCAGTCATCGTGACACCGTGGTAATTCTTCAGCCTGAATCAGTTTTACCAGATAAAAACCAAACCGCACAATCACTCACTGACGTAACACCGGCCACAATTTTGCGTTTAGAGTCGGTATTATCACAGCATTTTAACGATGTGCGTGTGATTCCACAAACGCACAAAATGATGCAAGTCTTTTAAAAGTCACTCGACCTTAAGCAGAGAGAAATAACGGCTTACGTGGCGGCTGTTCTTGCTGATCGGATGACGGTTGCTGACCACCACCAAAGGGGTTTGCCAATTCGCCACTACCCGTTCCTGTACCTGTGCCACCCATAAAGGCACCTGTATCACCGCCACCAGAACTCATTGAAAACGGGATGTAGCCGCCTGAGCTTTTCTTGTTCAAGGCATCTTCAACACCACCATTACTGGGTAAGCCCACATCCATCAAACCTTGCTGAGCACGATCATTCACCCCGAGGCCAGCAGCAGCCGGTAAGCTCGGTGTCATTGGCATCATGCCATCCACGGCGTGCATCACAGCTTGAGGCTTCACATAGGCATTTCCATTTTCAACCGCCGAGCTAACCAATGCTTGCATCGTCTGGCGATGGCTGTCAATTAGAGAAA
>CAYGPY010000021.1:0-3347 GCA_964351765.1 uncultured Vampirovibrionales bacterium | reverse complement strand
AAACATTCAAACCCGCTTGCACTGTTGCAATTTGTTGGGCTTCACCGGCTTTAAAGGCCGAATTTTCGCCCGCCACAGCCAAACCCGGATTAGGCTGACGCTGGGCAAAGAAGCGCTCTAGTAACGGATTACGCAATCCGCCATTTAAGTCATTGCCTTGCGTGCCGTTAACGCCTTTATTTTTGTTGGCATTTAAATTCAAACCTAAAGAGCTATTGTCGTTCCCATTCAAATCGATCGTTGGAAAAACACTACCACCCTGAGCCGAGTTGGTATCTATGTTTCGCAGCGCCAAATCCTCAGCCAAATTACCCAAGGGGGAATCTTGAGCAAGCCGTTGCAGTGTTTCAGCACGGTTATTAAAGGCAAAACCTGGGTCTAAGGCACCTGATTCACCAGCAATCGCACGAATATTGAGATCCAAACGATGCGAATCAATTTTGCCTAAGGCGTCCGTGGTGTACTCAATGCCGGTTCCCACGTTGGGCATTTTAAAGGTGTTGTTGGCTGTCATTAAATCATTAAAATTAAAGTCTGAAATTGCTAAAAAGCGTAGGTAATCATTATAAGCCGTTGGGCCTGTAGGAGCCGTAGCAACGGTATGAGTAGAGCCCGTAGAGATGGCACCCGACTTGGTGGGATCAAAAGAAAGGTTTTTTGAAAAGCTAGAGGCACTCGATATGGCCTGACGTGTGAGTTGCCCGTTTTGATTGACTGAAAAATAATGTGAATCACTCAACACGTTGGTGTTGCCACCATCATTAACAGAAAAACCTTGAGAGAATTGTGTATTGGCCGTGCTAAACGTTGAGTTAACGCCTAAAGTTTGATTGCCTGAATTGTTTGCATTAACAACCGGCCCACCCCGATACAAGGGATAGAGCTTAAAGTCATACGCATTTAAAGCTGGCAATGAAAAACCCATTGTCTAAAAACCGACCTCCGAATATAGTCTCTTCTTATCTGATATAGTCGGTATCGGCAGATAAGACCCAAACTTCAATGATTGATAGCGTTTAGATATATCAGATAACAAAACTGTTACAAATACGAAATGCAAAAAACAAACCCCTTAAACACACCACGGTGTGTTTAAGGGGTTTGTTTTATAAAGAAAGGAGCTAAGCTTGGTTCAAGTGAATGTGTCTACAAAAACATTTTAGGGTTGATGTTTGGGTTGACTGAAATGAAGACATAAGGACGTTCATCGGTGTCTGTGGCCTCAATGCGATGAATCACGGCATCAATAAAGTGGTCGCTATTGATGAGGTGCTCTGATAAAAACTCTTCACGCAGAATGTGAATCACGGCAGCGCGACGACGTTTGGCTTCTAGTTGCGCAAACCCTTGTTCAAATCGTCGTTTAACGCCTTCAAACTGGGGGTGTTTTTCAATGCGTCGTACCAACGGGGAAGGGAATGGAATCACGTTATCTGGGCTTGTGATGGTGCCATCAGTAAAAGTGGTCATAATATGGGGCGCAGCTCCTAAAATAATCTATTAAACGGGTATGAAGGGGAATGTGGTAGAAACCACATGAAAAGCGAGATAAAGTGACTTTGATTTTTAAATAAAGGCGGTAATATCGGGGAAAGGGATTGAAGTTAAAATTGAGTGGTTTATTTATCCAATTTGTTTATCTGCTTAATTATAATAAGGTGCCTAAAAAAAAATGATGCGCTTAAACGTGGCTTCCCAGCTAAATTCGTTACAAATCGTTATTTTGACTGTGCTGAAAGGTTTTCAGCCTAATGGAAAACCGCTTCGATTCGGAAAATAAACAATTAAAACGAATGCCTCTAGAACGTTCCTACGAATTAAAGCGTCTGGAACGCTCCGATAGGACGGAAGTGCTCAATACGTTGATCCATTAAGGCATCACCGTCTAGCTGATCCAGCTCTGTAAGGCCGTTGGTCAGCGTCTTAGCAATATTCTTAGCCATCAACGCAGGATCGTGATGGGCACCACCTGAGGGCTCTTCAATAATCGCATCAATCATGCCAAACGAGAGCAAGTCTTGGGCTGTAATTTTAAGTGATTCAGCCGCTTCAACCGATTTCTCAGCACTACGCCATAAAATAGAGGCGCACCCTTCAGGTGAAATAACAGTGTATTGGGCATGTTCAAGCATATAAATGCGATTAGCAACACCAATACCAAGGGCTCCACCAGAGCAACCTTCACCCGTCACCAATGAAATAACAGGTGTTCTCAAGCGCGCCATTTCACGAATGTTAAAGGCAATGGCTTGGCCAATACCACGCTGCTCACCTTCAATACCAGGGTAAGCACCAGGGGTATCAATCACAGTTAAGATAGGCATTTTAAATTTTTCAGCATGTTGAAATAAGCGCAATGCCTTGCGGTAGCCCTCAGGACTAGCCATACCAAAGTTATGCACCAAGTTTTCTTTCATGGTGCGGCCTTTCTGCGTGCCCACCATCATCATAGGGCGGCCTTCAAATTCAACAATGCCGCCAATCATCGAACGATCATCAGCACCACCACGGTCACCATGCATTTCAAACCAAAGCTCTGGTGATAATAATTCCACCAATTCCAGAAAGTTAGGACGCTGAGGGTGACGGGCAATTTGTAATTTTTGCGCTGGTGACAATGAGCGATACAACTGAGACTTCACGTCATCAGCTTGCTTTCTAAGTTTTTTAATTTCGGCGTCAAAATCAACATCCGTATTTTTGCCAAGGGCTTCTAATTCTTTGATTTTATCTTCGATTGCCATAATGGGTTTTTCAAACTCCAGAGGTTGAATATCAGGCGCTACTTGGCCAGATTCTGTATTGGGTTCAGTTGCATTGGTTTTTGACATAGTGATATCGATCCAGTTTTGTTAACCACTAAGCCGACGCTTTGGTCTTGGCTTTGGTTTTTGATGTTTTAGATTTAAGAAGGGTGGTCGTTGGTGAGGATTTTGAGGACACACGATGCAGGCGAATCAAGGATTCCAGCTGGTATTTCAACTCACTACGGTGTGACACCATATCGATTTGACCATATTTTAATAAATAGTTTGCCGTTTGGAAACCGGCGGGTAATTTCTGGCGAATGGTTTGCTCAATCACACGACGGCCAGCAAAGCCAATACGAGCACCTTCTTCAGCGATAATTAAATCACCCAAGGTACCAAAGCTCGCGGTAACACCACCAAAAGTAGGTTCGGTTAACACCGAGATAAAGAGCTTACCCGCTTCATGAAGCTTGGCTAACGCCGATCCGGTCTTCACCATTTGCATCAATGAGAAGGTCCCTTCTTGCATCCGTGCACCACCTGATGAGGAGAACAACACGACAGGAAGATCATTATCTAAAGCGTGTTCAACAAGAC
>CAYGPY010000020.1:0-18069 GCA_964351765.1 uncultured Vampirovibrionales bacterium | reverse complement strand
TCATTCAACGCCGATGTCTCTTGAACAGGACGTGTCACCATATAACGCGCATGGGTAATCACCGTTTCAGTGATTCCCAATTGCTGGGCAATGGTAATGGCATTACTGGTTCCAGGGATACCCATTAACAACCGATAGGTTGGTTTTAGTGAATCCGTATCAAACTCCACACTCGCATTCATATACCCATCCTGTTGGTGGGCTTCGGTTTTCAGATCGCCCAAGTGAGTTGTAACAACCGTTAAGCCACCCTTGGCATAAAGTGCCTGAAGGATGGCACGTGATAAAGCTTCGCCTTCTTGAGGATCGGTGCCCGCGGCAATTTCATCAACTAAAATCAAGCCCTTACGTGTGACAACACCTTCGCTTAAAAACGCTTTGATTTGCGCCAAGTGAGCCGAAAACGTAGACAAATTCTGACTCAAACTTTGCTTATCACCAATATCAGCCAACACCGGATCCATAAGCGACATCGAGGAATTTTCGCCCACAGGTAAAGGCAATCCCGCTCGAAACATCAAAGCAAGTAAGCCCATCGTTTTTAAAATAACCGTTTTACCACCGGTATTGGGCCCCGTGATGACCATGGTTCTGACATCATTCTGCCCTAAAAACACATCATTAGGCACGACTTTTTGAAAGCCTTCTTGCAAAATCAAAAGAGGATGACGTGCTTGCTTTAAATCAAATTGAGAAGACGTACTCTCCTCACCAACATTAATAACTCGCACCTTATTGGCGTTAATGGCTTTAGATAACTGGGCTCCAGCAAAGCGTTTGTCTAGTTTTTTAATCCCCTCAATAAACTGAGTTAATTCATCAAGACATTCTTCATCCCAAAGCCAAGCCGATATTTCTTCAAGTACTTTTTGAATTTCTTGATAAATATCAGCATCGATATCTTGAAGCTGATGACTCAGGTTTTGGATCGTTCGCGGCTCAACATAAAGCGTGGATCCGGTTGAGGACGTCCCTAAAATCGTACCGGGTACCAATGAGCGAAACTCAATACGCACAGCCAACACACGGCGGCCATCACGCTCCAATGGTGCTGTGTTTTGAAATGCTTTAGCCAATGATGAATTTTGCAGGAGTTGATTCAAGGCATCATCAATTTTTATTTTTGTTTGGCGTTTTGAATGCATTAAGCGACCCAGTTTTTCGCTCGCACTTTCTTGAATACGCCCATCCTGATCAATATAAGTATTGAGGTGTGACACCATTTCTTCGGTGTTGGGAATGCTCTCCATTAAGGGCTCAAGCGCATCGGCTTCGGCACCTTTTTGACGATAACGCCGAACGTGTTTAATCATTAAGCGCCCTTGTCGAAGTGTAATCATCAACTGATGCAAATCAGCCAACGACACTGCACCCTGTTTTTCAAGACGACGTATTATATGAAACACATCGGTCACAGGCTCGGTTAACGTGGGCAAGTTATAACGCTCAATAATCACCCGTAAGGCGTCAATTTCATTCATATGCAATGGAATGACATCAGAAGAAGATAAGAACGGTTCCTCCTGCCAAGCCTGAACACCATAAGGCGTTAAGCAAAGCGACGTTAAGTGCGAAAACAAAGTGGGCCACTCAAGGGCTTCCAAGCTATTTTGAATCAACACTGATTGCTGAGTCGTTTGATCTTGTTCTTTGGATGAGTGCAACGGCTCCGTCATACCACACCTACTTTGGCATCCAAGGTTTCTTTAACGGCATCAAAAACCTTCTGATACGACAACGTTTGCATGCATTCAAAATCAATTGTACAGGGCACTTTCAAACGGCACGGGCGACATGCTAAATCCATCGCCAACACACGTGCTTTACCGTGGCGACCTACAGGCACCCATTTCTTATCATTCATCGGACCAAACAAAGCCAGCACAGGCACACCGGCAATACTAGCCATATGAAGTGATCCTGAATCCACACCCACGCACAAATCCATACCCGTCATCGCCCGAATACTCTGATTTAACGAAAATTCACCGCAATGATTTTTCAATCGCGCCGACTGTTCATCACTCAAGGCATTTCGCAAGGACGCATACAAATCACTATCCATTGGTGCACCAAACGCGTGAAGGTTCACATCAGAATAGTTCTCAAGCAGCGCTTTGACAAAGGGCTCGTATTGCTCTTTAGGCCACTCTTTTCCTTTATTTGAAGCCGTGAGATGAATCATAACGTGGCGTTTATTTGGATCTAAATCCAATGCTGTTTTTGTTATGCTCGGCCATAATGTGGGTACACGATTATTGGTAGAAACACCCACATGCTCAAGCACGCTTAAAAATGAATCCACTTCATGCACGTCATCATCATAGGCAATGCGGTCGGTGAGCAACAAGCCACGAGCTTCGGTGTTAAAGCCAACGCGTTTTGGAATACCTGCTAAAAATGCGAGCAACGCCGATGAAAAAGAACGTTTTAACACAAAACTCACATCATATTTATTTGCTTTTAATAAACCCACATAGTCCCAAAAATGTTTTGGTTTTGAATTCACATCTGCATTTTCATAAGCATGTTTTCGAGTCGTATCAAAATAAATGAGGTTATCAATATAGGGGCAATCTTCTAATAATTCACCTGAGTTAGGTGCCACCAGCATATCGATGACTGCACTAGGATAAGACTGACGTAAGTTTTCAAGAAAGGGAATCGTCAATAACGTATCGCCAATAAAGCGGTAACGCATCACCAAAATGCGTTTGGCGTTGGGGTATTTTAAACCGTTTTGTGATGCTTGCTTAGTCACTCACATCTCCTTGCGATGTTTGGGGAGCTTGTGAATTCTGAATCTCTTTCAGGTTTCGGTTGGCAAATAAGGGTTTTAAAAATTCATTATAAAACCACGTGGTGTCCAACAAAGGTGTTAATTCCAGCAAATAAAAACGCGTGTATAAATCAGGATTATTCATACTGGCCAGAATGGGTTCGATTTTTACCCAATCTTTTTTTGTGGTTACGTACACCGTTTGCTCAACAGCGCGTTTGCCTTTCCAGTTTGGCAAGGCTTCAATATCAGCAACCGTCCACTCATGGTGATCGGCCAGATATTTTTCACCATCAACACGCACGCTGGTATCAAGCAAGGCTTTTTTAAATTGCGCGGGGTTAGCAATACCGGAGAGGGCAATAATTTTCTGATACGTATTGATCGTCTTTGTATCAATCACAAGGCCTGCTTCATCAAGAGACTCACCTTGTGGCATCACTTTGGTAATTTGGTTATACACAAATGGCACAGGCAGCACCGCTTTACCTTCAGCTAGCGCTTCAATACGTTGAATGCTCTCTCCAGACTTTGCACGCGTCACCAAAATAACCGAAGCACGCTTCAATTCAGAATACGGCTCTCGCAAGGATCCAGCGGGCAATAGATGGCCATTACCAATCGGTGCTTGGGCATCCATCAACAACACATTCACATCGCGCCCTAGCTTTTGATGCTGGAAGCCATCGTCTAAAATAATCACATCAGGCTGATACTCTTTAATCGCTTGCTTGGCGTTACCACTTCGGTTACTACCAACAATAACAACCGCCTCAGGAACCTCTTGCTGAATTAAAAAAGCCTCATCCCCATACGAAGGGCTGGTTGCTCTGGCATAGTCTTGTGCATCTTTAGCACCATAACCACGAGACAAAACAACAACACGCAAGCCTTGTTGAATGCATTCTTTGGCTAAGGCAATCACAATGGGTGTTTTACCTGTTCCGCCCGTGGTCAAATTACCAACAGAAACCACAGGCACCGAGACAGTCACAATCTTTGAGGCATCCGTCACATAGGTATTATTGCGCATCACCACGGCCGTTTTATACACCCATTCGGGCAACACAAGCCACGCCATATACCATGGCAGGTTACGGGTATGCAGTTGAGCAAAAAATTGTTTCACGTGATTCCTTATATCATATCCAGTCAGATCTAGCCCTAGAAAGCTGATACAATGCTCTTACTATCCTAACAGCTATAGGGTGCTACCGCACTTCTATATGTAAATCTGTTAAATCATCTATTAGAGTGTCTGCCAAACGCCTGTAAACCACGGTGTTGGTTACAAGCAGCACAACACTAAAACACCAATCATAGCAATAATCCACTACTATGGAGCGACCTGATTTTGAGTTTTAATTATGAATTATCCTACATAAAACAAAATTATCGCAATATCTTCTCAAAAGCGCTAAATACCGTATTGGAACTGCTCGATAAAATGCAGGAAGATTATTCATGTGCTGAATGCGAGAGTTGCAAAAAAGAAGCACCCGGTTTATTTGATACACTGCCTAAAACGTGTGGCTATATACCATGGCAAGTAAACAGCCTTGATTTTCTAGAGAACACTTTGGGTGGGGATATTCTGCTTAAAATAAAAGAGATTCAAACCGAACGTAACCGTGTGGCCTGTCATCAGTGTGGCGTGTGTTGCAAATTAGCCAGCTCACAATATTCGTTTAATGAACTGCTCAAAAAAGCCGACGAAGGCGATCAGTTTGCCAGTCAATTCACCAGTATTTTTCTGCCCTATGCCTCTGAAAAAGAGGCTCAGGATCGTTTTCCTGACACCGTGAGTGAAATTCTTACCGAGGTTCGCAATCAAACACAGGGTGATGAGACCACCCCAGACAACTCAACCGATACGGCCCCTGTTTATTTCTACCACTGCCCCTACGTAACCGAAGATAACCAATGCAGTATCTATGGTACGGATAAACGCCCTAAAATTTGTGATGACTACCCCGACACACCACTCACATTTATCTATAAAAAATGCTCGTGGAAACCGTGGAAAGACGAGTACCACCACGATGCACTGATGGCACACGCCAGCATTGAAGTGTGTAATCATTTAGCCCACATGTTAAAGCAAGCCATGCAAGGCAGTTCAAACTAAAATAAACTCTTTTTTACGACTTTATTTTTGGCTTTATTTTTGGCTTTGTTTTGAAGCACCCATGACGTCTTGTGCCCGCTGCTTTGCCCAAGCAGGCATGCCTTCACGCACTTCTTCAAGCTTGGCTTCAAATACCTCACGTTGATCGTCTGATAAACGACTTGCCAGTGTCTTATAAAAATTTCGGCGTACGTCTAAGTTTTCAATTAAAGCCAGCTCCACTTTTTCATAGTCAGCCTGAGTTTGTAAAATCTGGAACGTATTTTGAGGGTAATACAGCTTTAATTTATCCAGTTCAGCAAACGCTCCCAGTGCATTCACCACTTGCTTGTTAATCACCTCAACAAGCTTACTCTCGTAAGGCGCAAATCGAGTTTGCTCCGACATCGAGGTTCTGTATCCGTAAACTTGCTTAAGTAACCGACTAACCATCAACTGGTAGTAAGCATCATTCAGTAATGACGTATGATAGCGCTTATAGCGGGGCGGCACCATCGTTTTCTTTAATGTTTTATAGCGTTGTTCTTGCTCGATATAACGTCTATCCAGAAAGGCCACCATATTGGCACGTTCAGCATTACCAGCCACAGTAAGTTGACCAAGGTTATCGGTATACTTTAAAAATTGATTTAAAAACACGGTGTTTTCTTTAAGTAGGATGGCTTGCTGCAGCCAGTGTTGAACAAAGAAATCGCGTTCATCATCGGTCATGACTAATTTTTGAGGCGGGTGTTTTTCTGGAATAGAATACACATCGAGAAATTCAGAATATTTGGCAACCAATTCAGGTTCGTCCGACTGTACTTTTAAGGCACGCTGATAGTACGTTAACGCCTTAGCAGGGTTATCCGCACTTTGATAGGCTTCAGCCAGTAGCGTGAGTGCTTTAATATCCTGACGAGAAACCGCTAAAACTTGTGTTAGGGTTTGTATGGCTTGATCAGATTGACCCAGTAAGATTTCTGCCCGTGCTTTACTCAATGCCAAATCCACATCGTCTCGTGACAATGGTGAGGACACGTACATATTAGCCAATTGCAGAACGGTTTCAGGTTCATCTTCTACAACCAATTCGGCTTGACGTGTTGCTAAACGTTTTTGCGCCTTACGATCGCTCACGTTATGCAAACCCATGCCCACAGATGCTTTCGCTTTAGATAGCCAACCCGATTGGCTTGCACCATTTAGTGTGGCATAGCTATTTTTAATTCTGAATTTATTTTGGCTGGCTAAACGCTCATATAAATCTGATAATAACAAATACGTTTGCGCATTACTGGTATCAGCATCTTTAGATTCCAACAATGTTTTTTCAGCCTGCTGGTAATCACGCGTATGCAATTCATACTCCCCTTTTAAACGCGCAATATCAGTAAAACGAGGCGACTTACGTTGGTATTGTTTAACCAAGGATGGGTAATAGGTGTTTAGATCTTGCCAATGGTTGGCATCCAACATCAAGCGAAACGCCTTAATCAATACGTCTTCGTTATTGGGGTTAAGTGTTAACGAATTTTTGTAGGCGTTAATGGCAAGCAAGGAATCATCATCATTCTGCAAGCCAACACCCAATTCTTGCCAACCACTTGCATCCTTATTATTTTGAATGACACGGGTTTTACCACGAGCCACATTCAATTTTGCGGCCAATGTATTTTGAATTTGTGGTGCATTACTTGATTGCAATCCTTGTGCTTTATCTAACGCTTGTTGATAGATTTGAGCGGCTTGTTGAAAATCACCTTGACTCAACATCACTTCACCAGCACGTTGCATCCCTTTAGGGTCACGAGGCATCACATTGTCATACTGACTAAAGTAATCCAAGGCTTCTTGGGTATTGCCTTTATTCAAAGCCTGATCTGCTAACACCAAATAAACCGGAGCGTACCGTGGATTATCTTGAACAAACGTTTCTAAATCCATCATTGCGTCGTCATAGGTGGCTGGTTTACGCAATCCTCCAACGGCCTCAAAATACGTTTTGGCATTGCTTTGAGAAAGACGTTCTGCCGGAAAGAACTCAGCGATGGTGTGGTTTACTTCGCTAGAGAAACTGCCGTTAGCATGGACTGCTTTTTGATACGCATCATAGGCTTCATTGTACAAACCCAACACCGCAAAACGATGTCCTAAATCCATTAGTTTTTGCGCTGAATTTTGAGAGGATTGTGTTGACTGAATTAAAACAGATGCCTGAGCATTCGCTTTATCATACTGGCCTTGATTAAGCACATCAGCAATAAACGCCAATTGGCCTTCGGGTGATTCCATTGATAAATGCGACGGCAACGGATTCACGCGAAACGCAGGGATGTTGGCTTTTGGCGAATTGGCAATGTCCAGATGCTGAATACCGCCTTGGGTATATTGACCTTTAGAGCCGTTAATTTTGAGTGCATTATCAGCGGGCTTTTTAAATGTAATGGTACTCTGTCGGGTCGAGACCGCCTCGGCCACCTCCATCCGAATTTTACCCAATACCGGCACCACTTTTTGAGACAGCATCGACACATCCGCCGAATTTGCCAAAGAACTATCGGCAATTTTTAAGTGCGTGGCATCCATAGCAAACTCAGGCATGCTGGCATCTACAGGCAACCACGTGCCCGATTTGGAATCGCCAATGTAGACCTCAGTCCACATGTGATAACGAAAGCGACCTAACTCCGGTGAAGAGGGATCGTCAAAATACGCCAAGCCCACAGCCACTCTACTTGGAATACCCAAGCTACGGGTCATCGCTGCAAGCAATACCGCGTGCTCTGTACAATCGCCTTCACGACTTGCAAAGACTTGGTCCGATGAGGCAAAGCCCATCGATAAAGATTTATTCACAATATTTTTATACACCCACTGATGCAATTTTTTAACGGCATAATACGAACGACGCTCAGGGCCTACAATGGATTTTATTTGTCGCACCATCTTCGAGTTACTAGGATTGATATAATCATTGGCTTTTAAGTAGCGACTATCATACAGCGTTGGGTAGGTAATAGCCGTGTTTTCTGGTGTAGGCTGAGTAACAGACACCATTAAGCCTTGCGTGCCATAAGCAGAAATAAGTTTGATTTGCTGGCCGGCTGAGGGCTTAAAGTACGACGATAAATTAATTTGCTTTCCTTTAAGCGGAAACAAATGATACTCGGCTTTATAGATATGTCGTGGAAACGGAATAGATAACACACTCACATCATTGTCTAAAAATAAATCAGGCACAGTAGAGGCTTGCTCATTGTATTGCTTCACTTGCAAGCTAGAGGCATAAACCAGCTGCATATCAAGCGCATCATAATCAGCTTGATACAAATGCCCTTTGGTATCGCGCCACTCTTCAACCACATTATTAGGGTTACTTACGTTTTGAAGTCGGAACAAACGCACGCGTTTTTGCAACGAGGGATTACTTTCATCAGGCACGTTTTGATACTCATCCGTCGGAGTAACACGCGTGGTAATCAGTACCGGTTTTAAACCCGGTTCAATGGTTTCATAAATAAACGACGCATTTGATTCATCATTAAAGTGCGTATTAAACAAAGCTTCTAAAGAAGGCCCTGCAGGAAAAACAAACTGCTGACTCACATCAGAAACAACATCCGTTGATGTTTTGTTCACCGAAGGGACATTGGCAACCGTCATTAATGTTGCGATTTGCTTATCTGACGTTTGTTGAGGCGTTTTATTTGAGGGCACCCATGCTGAGTCCAGCACTTCAATGCGATGACGCTGTTTATCAATAATACCTTTGACTTCAGAAGGAATGTCTTGGCCCATTGAAAAACGAAACGCAAATTGAGGCGACGCATTATTAATCACACTGGCTTCAACACCATCACGATAATGAGCCGTACTCGCCACTTCAAACAGTTCACCTTCACGTTTAAATCGATGCGTGTTGGTCACAACCGTTTCGGTCTGGTTGGCATCAATGGCAACGGTGTTCACCGAAACCATACCCAACACCATACCGTCGTGAGCTCGCTTTAACAGGTAATGATCAACGGCGTGCGCAGGTAATACCAGCCCTACTGATTGGCATAGCGTAGCGAGAACCAATCCAAACATCAGTGATTTATTTGGCTGTCTCAAACCTAGCGTGTTGGTCAACAAAGTCATTATTGTCATAGTCATCTGCCCATTCAGGCGCTTTCATAAAATAATTAAAAGCGCTACGTTAAATTTCAAGTGGAAACATCCTATGGCTTTATCAAAATAGCCACAGTGATTATAAAAAAAGAGCGTTCTTAACAAAGACACGACTTCCTCGATCTGATCGTATCGAAAACCCCCAAATTCCGACTCCCCCATTGTGTTGAAACAGCCAAAATTGATACATCTGTTTATGTTCAGACATATTTCATTACATCTTGAGCTTCAACCCCCAAGCTAAAACCTTCAAAACACCTTAAACACCTACTAAAGAAGGTTCTACAGCTACATCACTGGCTGATTGAGGAGCAAACTGACTATCAATCGAAGCAAAATCCATCACATCACCCTCGGCCTCGCACACCAAGTCGGTCAACACAGCTCTTACTTCATCCATTGTAGAAACGAGGACGATTTTAGAGCGGTATTTGCTCGCCCCACGGAATCCCTTGGCATAATCTGTTAGATGACGACGCATTTCGCGCACGGCTCGGTCTTCACCCTTATAAGAGGCCAACAGCACCGCATGCTGGTAAGCCACCGCCATTTTTTCTTTTACCGACAACGCTTCAGGCATACGTCCGGTCTGCAATGCCTGATCAATTTGACCCAATAACCAAGGCTGCCCCAAGCAACCGCGGCCAATCATGACACCATCCACACCATAGGTACCCAATACGGTTAGGGCATCTTCCACAGAGCAGATATCACCATTGGCAATCACGGGAATCGACACCGCATTCTTCAAATCGCCAAAAGCCTCCCATTTTACGCCTGGCTTATAGCCTTGAGCCCGTGTTCTAGCATGAAGCGTCACCATAGCCGCACCCGCTGACTCAGCCATCTGAGCAAATTCTCTGTAGTTAATACTGTCAGAATCCCAACCAAGTCGAAACTTAACCGTTACAGGGGTATCAATCTCTTTAACCAGTGCTGAAATCAATTTATAGGCCTGATCCGGCTCTTTCATCAGCGCGCAGCCTTCAAAATTACCCGTAATCTTCTTAACAGGGCATCCCATATTGAGATCAATGGTTTCAGGCTTCTGTTCGGCTTCAATCCGCTTGGCCGCTTCAATCAGCACCTCTTCTCGATTGGCCGCCAATTGATACGCAATAGGATGATCGCTCACGTTCTTATCCAAAATAGGGGCATCCCAACGCTTGGAATACACCAACCCATTAGAGCTAATCATCTCAGTACAAATCAACGATTCAGGTGCCCATTGGCGAACAATACCACGAAACACCACGTCCGTAACGCCTGCCATCGGGGCCAGCATCACACGGCTTTTTACATGTACCTTATCGGCAATCACCAAAGGCGATCGCATCCGCTCGGCCAGCGCCTTATCAGCAATCACAAGGGTGCCATCAGCATTAGTGGCCAAGTTTGAATTTAAAGGTTGTGAGGGTGCAGGGGTGGTCATAGTCACTTTCAGAGGTATATTGAGTTACTTGGATAAACTGTCTATAAATAAACGCCACGCAGACTTAAAATTGCGACGTGATTCAAATAAATAGATAAGAGTGAAAAGAAGCTTCGACAAGGTGAATCAATAGCACTATCGTAGTAAAATACAAGCACAACGTCAACTTACAGGAAATATAAATCATTATGAATACGCCCGCAGCACAACAAACCCCACCCCAAGAGCTTGAACGCCTGACCAATTTACTTGACGTTGCCCTTGAAGCGGCCAACAAAGCGGGTGAACTGCACCGATACTATCAAGGTAAAAAACTCGACATCAATACCAAAGCCTCAGCCAACGATCTGGTTACGACAGCCGATACCGAGTCAGACAAAGCCATTCGAGAGATTTTAACCCGTCATACGCCTGATATTCATCTTATTACCGAGGAAACCTATAAAGAAGGCGATGCCTTTGACGTTCAGAGTAGCTGGATTGTGGACCCATTGGATGGCACCAACAATTTTGCCCACGGCTTCCCGCACTATGCAGTATCCATTGCCTATGTTGAAGAAGGCATTGTTAAAGTGGCTGTGGTACTCGACGCCGTGAAAAACGAATGTTTTACCGCCATTGCTGGCGACGGTGCCAAATTAAACGGCACGCCTCTAACAACAAGTGCTGTACCTTCAATTGATAAGGCCCTTCTAGGAACAGGCTTTCCGTGTGATCTGGCGACCAATCCCAACAATAATCTCGATACTTTTGCCCACGTCCGCAAGCAATGCCAAGGTGTGCGCCGAGCCGGAGCCGCCGCATTGGATTTAGCCTATATAGCAGCAGGCCGCTTGGATGGCTTTTGGGAGCTTCGCCTGTCCCCGTGGGACGTGGCTGGGGGCATTCTACTGATTCAAGAAGCCGGTGGTGCGGTGAGTGATTATGACTTACAACCCATTGTTATCTCGGAGCGTCATATCAGCATTATTGCCAGTAATGGCGCCACGATGCAGCAGTCACTGCAAATGGCCATTAAGCAGGCAAAAAGCCCTAATATCTGAATGTAACAGGTGACGTACAGTTCTAACTGTTTTATTTTGGGTTTTGGCGCATCTTTTGTATAATAAGGTCAGATTTAGTTCACCGTTGAGTGATGATCATTTATTTGTTTTTATGAAGGCCTTTACGTTTTGCCTTCAGTCAAAAGAGAGGGAATCGTTATGTCCGTCAATTCCGTAGTATTGTTGGGTCGTTTGGGTCAAGATCCTGAAATTAAATATTTTGAGTCCGGTAGCGTCAAAGCAAAATTTTCGTTGGCTGTGGATCGTAACTTTTCTAAAGAAAACCGTGTAACCGACTGGTTTAACATTGAAGTGTGGGGACGCACCGCTGAGTTTGTAGGCGAGTGGGTTAAAAAAGGCACACTGGTCAGCGTAACAGGCCAAATGGCGTTAAACAGCTACAACGATCAAGCCGGTAATAAAAAAGAATGGTTTTACGTCAAAGCCGATAACGTAAGTTTTGGTGGAAGCAAAAAAGATAACGTTCAACCCGCAGGCGCAACGTACTAAATCATCGCTGATGTTAATAGAACCGATGACCTCTTAGATAGGCCGTCGAATAAAGGACGGTTGCAACGATGCAAATAGCAGGATTAAACATTGGCATTGTGGCCGATGATATGACAGGTGCCAGTGATACGGCCTTGCAGTTCTTTTTGGTTGGCTCTGAGTCCCATATTATTTTAGATATTGATGCTCCTGAAGAAACGCTTGAAACCATTGTGACCCAAGCACAACAGGCTCAAAATAAAAAGAAATCAAAAAACGAAGACAGCAAAACAACCTTGCAAACAACATGGTCGCTCAACACACAATCACGCCATCAAGATCCCAAAGTCGCAGAAGCCCAAGTTCGAAAAGCAGTACGACTTCTTAAAGAGAAACTTGGTGCTGAAAACTATTATAAAAAAATCGACTCGACCTTACGCGGGCATATCGCCCACGAGTGCCTTGGCTTCTTGGATGAACTCAACGGTGATTGTGCTCTGATTGCGCCAGCCTTTCCTCAACAAGGTCGGCTGACCGTGGGTGGGTATCAACTGGTTAATGGCTTGCCCATAGAGCGTACCAGTGTCGCCCGTGATCCTTTATTCCCCGTGCGAACCTCACACATCCCTACGTTACTAGAAGAAAACAGCAAACCCGAGATTGTAGGACACATTGATCTATCGACGGTATTACACGGTGCAGGACCTATTTTAGTGAAACTAAACGAACTAATTGCCGAAGGAAAACGCTTGGTTGTAGCGGATGCCACATCACAAGAAGACTTAGAGCAAATTGCTTTAGCACTAAACAAAGTACAAAAAACCTACAAGGTACTACCTTGTGGTTCGGCTGGCCTAGCTAGTGCACTCACCAAAACGTGGTGCAATGATAAACCCACAGCAACCCAACCCGTTGATATTCCTGTTGTAAAACCTGAAAAATTAAATTTGCCAAACCTGCCTGTGTTGATTGTAAGCGGAAGCAACACCAGCACCACGCGACAACAAATTTTAAAACTGATTGACCAGTACAGTTATTATTCTGAAAGTGGTCGCCTCGAAATTTTCAATCTGAGTGCTTCACAAATCCTGGGTGAAACACCAATTGAGGATGATCTTAAAAATATTTGCAATGCTCTAGAACAAGGGCATACGGTAGTTTTATCCACATCGTTAAAAGAAACGAATTACGCTGACACCATTACATTGGGCAAAGAACTCGACATGGAAGACGATGTGGTGGCACGTAAAGCGCAAGACCTTTTATCCTCAATGACGCAACACATATTAGAAAAACAGCCTGCTATTTTAGTTTTAACCGGTGGTGAAACAGCGGCTAGCATTGCCGAAACCCTTGATACGGACTGCCTGACGATTAAAGCCGAAACCGAACCCGCTATTCCTTTAATGCAAGACGATCAAAACCGATGGGTGATTACCAAGTCCGGTAGTTTTGGATCGCCTTTGGTTTTTGCAAAACTCATCCAATTTTTAAATAAACACAGCAACGTTGAGAAAACCGTAGAAGCCTCCTAGTTATGACTGCCTCACTAGACTCAAATAATTTACCTTATTGCATTACCATTGGCGATCGTGATGGAATTGGCCCAGAGATTGTTGTTAAAACGCTCCAAAATCCAGTGCTTTTTGTAAAACGCGCTTGGCATATTATTGGAGACATTCATCATCTTCAAAAAACGGCCGATGACTTAAATCTCACCTTACCCAACACGCCCAATTTTTTATACGTGCACATTAACAATGCTGAAAAACGTGCTGCTGGGCGTGTTGCTTATGAGTCCGTCATTACAGCAACGCAATTTATTGCCAATAAAAAAGCGCAAGGACTCATTACGGGTCCTATTTCAAAAGAGAATTTAAAATGGGCTGGTGTTGATTATTCAGGCCACACTGAAATACTTGAAGATTTAAGTAATGAATTTTTTACCCTTGAAAATGAAACTGAAAACATCTCTAATTCAACATCGTACCAGTCCGATATGCTGTTCGCACACAAAGCTTTCCGCATACTACTCCTTACTCGTCACGTAGCCCTGAAAGATGTCTCTACTGAACTAAACACAGAGAAAGTAAAAACCAGCTTACGTGCCTTGGTTAATTTCTTAAAGCACAAAGCCAATATCGAGACCCCTAAGATTTGTATTTTAGGCGTCAATCCTCATGCTGGTGAAATTAATGGGGATGAGGAAAAAAAAATTATACAGCCCGCCCTTGAAGCAATCAACACTGAATTCAGTTTAAACATTCAGGCACCCAAAGCAGCTGATGCCGTCTTTAGAAATTTTGATGCCGACCACCCTCCTTATGATGCCTATGTAGCACCGTATCATGATCAAGGCTTGATCCCCATGAAAATGGTCGGGGGCCTGCATGCCGTTAACATTACGATTGGCCTGCCTTTTGTGCGCACCTCCGTGAGCCATGGAACGGCTGAAGACATTGTAGGAAAAGGCATCGCCGACTCAGAAAGTTTAACGCAAGCTATTGTTAGCTGTATTCAACTCACCGAGCCGGCTCAAGCAACTTAATATCCGCCTCAAAGAATTAAGTCACCTGCAATGCCGTTGTGGGGATCAAGGGATAAAGATGTAAAATCACAAACAAGAACGATTTAGATTTTATAGCGATACATAATGAAAGCCGAGCCGGGCAATCATAAAATCCTCACTGGGATCTTGAAAATCGCCTTGACTAAAAAATACTGATTCATCGTTATAACACGACGGATCGTTTAATCGTTGCTCTTGAAAGTCAGCATATAAATCATCCAACGCTTCACGCGTTGATACCGTGTTAGCGATTGTTTCAGGGCAGAATTCATTGGAGCTTTCCAGAAACGTATCTTTTATTGAGACTGTCGACCATTTTTTCAAACAGGTGTACAGCCGCCGTAAATTTTGCATTATTAATTACCTCACACTCGTAACATAAATCATCACGGTACGTTACACACGACCCGATTTTTTTATTCTTCAATGGTATAGCCTGCTCACTATGGGGATAGAACCACACGCTTCCACAGCAATGGCATTGACCATGTTTCACTCAATATAATTAAACTTAATTCAACAACTCGTCATACATAGCTAAAATAAAATTACGCTTCTTTGCATGACATACCCCATCCACAGCAAAGTTAAACGTTTTAATGAAAACGTGTGTTACAAAACCAACAAAAAAGAGTACGCGTTATACTTCGCCACGCGAAATTTTTTCTATCAGCTGCGTCACACGAGTGCCCCGCTCAAGTGAATCATCAAAGTGTAATTCTAGTTTTGGCGTATAGCGCAGACGTATGCGCTGGCCTAATGTTTGACGAATACGATGCAGATTCTCTTCAAGAATTGCCATCACGCCTTCAATCGTTTCAGGATCGCCCATCACACTAATAAATACTTTAGCGTGTGTTAGATCTGGGCTTAAAGTAATATCTGTCACCGAAATCACTTTATCAATCAGTTCAGGCTCTTTAATGTCACGAGCAATAATGTCACTGATTTCACGAATCAGTGCCTTGCGTACTTTTTCCTGACGGTTATTACTACTGCCACGATCGGCCATAATTCGGTTCATCCTGTTTTCTTGGTCATTGTCGGGTTGATCGGAATCAAGCCTATAATGATGTACGCTGAAGTTCTTTTACGGTATGAACAACAATTTTGTCGCCAGGTTGTAAGTCGTTAAATTTATCAAAAGAAACACCACATTCATAACCAGAGGCAACTTCTTTTGCATCGTCTTTAAATCGTTTTAACTGATCGAGTTCACCAGTAAAGATAATCTCGCCATCGCGTTCAACGGATGCCTTAGCATCACGAACAATCTTACCTTCAAGTACCATACAACCCGCAATAACAGTTTTACCAATGGTAAATAACTGACGGACTTCGGCTTCACCGGTCTTAATTTCTTCAAACTCAGGATCCAGTTCACCCAACATCATCTTCTCAACATCATCGGTGATGTGATAAATGACATCGTACTCTTTAATTAAGATGTTGTTTTGTTGTGACAGAGTTTGAGCATTCGCATCCGCCGTAACATTAAAGGCAACCACCAACGCGTTGGCTGGTACGGCTAACATAATATCGGCTTCCGAAATATCACCCGTACCGCTGTGAAGAATGTTGACCTTAATCTCATCGGTCGACAAGTTGTTTAACAAGTCACATAATGCCTCAAGAGAACCTTGACTATCAGCCTTGGTAATAATGTTGAACTGTTTTTCAATGGCGGTTGTTTCACCTTCATCAGAAACAGCAAAACCAGCAGCTGTTGCATTTTGACGTGAGGTCAAACGCAGTTCACGTTCACGCAATTTCTCGGCGCTGTGACGTTGCTTAAAGCGTTTTTCATTTTGAATCACTTCAAAGACTTCACCTGCTTGAGGTACAGAGTTTAATCCAATTACCTCAACCGGCATCGATGGCCCAGCGGACTCCACTTTCTCACCAGCATCATTAATCAAGGCACGAACACGGCCACCAACGGAACCGATCAGGACGTTCTCACCAACACGAATGGTTCCATTTTGAACCAAGACCGTGGCAACAGGTCCAACACGTTTATCCATATGTGATTCAATAATCACACCCGTCGCTTCAACCGTAGCATCCGCCTTGGGATCCAAGATTTCTGTAACCAATAGAATATTCTCAAGAACTGAGTCCAAACCTTCTTTTTTCAAGGCGCTGATTTGACACGTTAGCGTATCACCACCCCAATCTTCAGAAGCCAAGCCATGTTGAGCCAATTGACCTAACACAACGCCAGGGTCGGCACCAGGTTTATCCATTTTGTTTACAGCCACAATAATAGGGATTTTAGCGGCTTTAGCGTGGTTAATCGCTTCAATCGTCTGAGGCATCACTCCATCATCGGCGGCCACAACCAAAATGGCGATATCGGTTGATTTAGCACCACGCATACGCATAGCGGTAAACGCTTCGTGACCCGGTGTATCTAAGAAGACAATTTTCTTATCGCCTTTTTCAACAGTGTAAGCACCAATCGACTGGGTAATACCACCGGCTTCAGTGTCTACAACATTGTTACGTGTTTCACGAATAGCATCCAACAAGGTTGTTTTACCGTGGTCAACGTGACCCATAATCGAAACAACCGGAGGGCGTTCTTCTAAGTTTTTGAATTTTTCACTATCAAAGTGCTTGCCTTCAAGCGACAAAGACTCATAAATTTCACCGGGATTCACATCCGATTTTTGCTCTTCTTCAATTTCAAATTCAAGTTCTTTGGCTATGGCAATCGCCGCATCGGCATCAAGAGACTGGTTAACGTGAACCACTTGGCCCTTCATAAAGAGATGAAGAATCAGCTCGGTATCTTTCATCCGCAAGCCTTCAGCCAATTCAGCAATCGTCATGGGACGATTAATGCTGATAATCTTGGGTGCGGTCAGCAAATCTTCTTCAAGATCTTGAGCCTTTTGAGCAGCTTCGGCTCGTTCTTGCTGGAATTGGCGCTTGGTTTTTTTCGATTTTTTCATCGAGGATGGGAGCGGCATACTACCACGTTGAGGGGCCTTTGGCGAGAACAGTCCGCGAGAGATCTTAGCGGCCGCACGACGCAAAGACTCAAGATCCTCTTTGGCATCAGCTGGACGCATCCGTTTAAAATCGTCAGCCGTTGCGGCTTTGGCTTCACGCTCTTCTTCACGGCGCTTACGTTCAGCCGGATCCGCTTTTTTAATAATTTTTAAACCAACAACAGGCTCAAAACGACTATCAATCTTTTTCTTCTTCGGCTTCTCTTCTTCAGATGCTTCTTCAGCATCGCCTTCTTTTTTGGCCTCAGCATCCTTCTTAGAGTCGTCGTCAGAATCTTCCTCAGCATTAGCAGCAACGTCATCTTGCACGTCATCGGCCGCGTCATCATCGGTAGCTGGGGCTTCTTCTTGGGTTTCTTTCTCAGCAACAACGTCTTCTGGAGTTTCTTCTACAACTTCCTCTGGCGTCTTTTGCTCTTCCTCTTCTTATTTCATTTCTTCAACACGCGCACGCTTAATA
>CAYGPY010000019.1:14219-18390 GCA_964351765.1 uncultured Vampirovibrionales bacterium | reverse complement strand
AGCTAATGGGGTGGGGTTAAACATGATGGGGCATTTCTATCGTTAACTAAAGGAATACATTGCATTTATTTAAGCATAGACGCCCATCGAATCCAAAAATAGCTTAAAACCACGATTATGGACGATGTTCAAATGTTTCTAATTGTTAAGCGAATAGCGCTTTTCCTTAAGCTGCGACTGCTTTTCGGCGATAATTACTCTGGTAATAGAACGTTCGGCCCATATAGGTATTATCGCTATTGCCGATAGTGTTTTAGGAAGAATGTTAAAGAAGGGTAAAACTATCGTATGATGGATTCATCGTCACAAGCGAACTCATCTTGGCCGGCTAATCACGCCGATTTTTATGCTGAGGGTATCCTTCCCCGCATAACAGACGTCCACTTCGGCCAAGATCGCTCTGGAAAGGTTGACCCGTTGGCGCACGTCGAATTTATTACAGCAGACAGTCCTCAAGCCGTAGGTCAAAAGGCCGCTGCGTTGGTTCGTGATGCGCTGGTTGCTAAGCCGAACGCCTCGATTGTTTTCCCCACAGGTGAAACCCCAAAGCCAATGTATGCGGCATTGCGACAATTAACTAAAAATGGCCAAATTAACTGGGCCAATGCCAAATTGTATCATTTGGATGAATACGTGGCCGACCCTACATTAGGGCTAAAGCCAGAGCAAACCTATAAGTATTATCTGGATCAAGAGCTCTTTGGTTTACCACAGCTCAAGCACACTAAAAAGAATTATGTGGCCGATTACTTACAACACCCTGAAGACTACGAGCGTCAGCTATTGGCTGATGGTGGTGCTGATGTGGTGGTGTTGGGCATTGGCCGTAATGGGCACATCGCCTTTTTAGAACCCGGATTTGACCCATTAGCGCCAACAGGCAAGGTAACCTTAGCCCCTAAAACGATTGAGACGAACTTCCCTAATCCAAACGAAGGATACGCTAAAGAAGCCGTAAGTCTTGGGTTTGAGCTGATTCGTACTGCTGACCACGTTATTTTACTCGCAACCGATGATGCTAAAAAAGGCGCTATCCTACGTCAGGCCTTGGATCCAGAGCAGGCACCGACCAATCAAATTCCAGCTTCATTATTGAAGACTATGGGTGATAAGAAAATCACTGTTATTACTGATTTTACAGTGAATCAAGGCGCTTAAACCTCGTTATAAGAGTAGGATTCTGCAACAAAAAGAGTAATTTTTTATAAAATTAGCCTTGGTTTTGTGAAAAACGCTGTTATTATTTCCTATCTCTGATAAACTATGTATATAAGGGGTTGATGATCTGTACTAACTTTTTTCTTTTGGCAAACGCCCTTTTTTGTTTTTATCAGATCGTTAGCTAACAAACCCGCTACACCCCCTTACGAATATGAGCAATACGCATTGCCTCTTGATAAACACCGAACTATGACGTGGTTGTTTTGAGAGAACGTGATTTTGGTTTCGAGTTTGAATTGTTTGACAGACAAACGAGCCTGTAGAGATCACATTAACGCGTTTACGATGAATTATATTTTGTTATCCCCAATGATAAAGAAGTTCCTCTATGGCAACCGCCCCGAGAACCAATAAAAATAATAACAAACAGAGTAAACCAAAATCAGGAAAGAGTTCGAGCAAGAAATCGAATAAGAACTCTAAGGGCAAATCTAAGAATTATTCTAAGAATCAAAATCCTGATCAACCTGTTGTTAAAAAAGATAAGCGCCATCTGCTTCAGTGTGAAGTGTCTACGGACCACATTGTTTTAGACGAGCAGGGCTACCTGCATTTTAACTTTGGCTACATTCGTGGTGAAGCCAGAGCCGGTGCGTGGCGCCGAGGTTATGGCTATCTTAAAGACAAAATGGTAAAAGATATTAGCTTTATCGAAAATGGGGTCGTGGCTGCGGTTAAAGGTAAGTTTAAAGACGCCTATCAAACCAAGCTGATCTTTGAAAAAGAAAAAGTAACCGTTGAGTGTAGTTGCCCTCTTGAAGAGATGTGGTGCAAGCACGGTGTGGCTGTTGCCTTAGAATCTGTGGAGCAAGATTTCTGGGAAGAATTTTGGCAAATCCCCATTGAGCATGGTATTGCAAAACTGAACCCCGATCACTTTTTGGGGGATTATCGCTTTGACATGCGTGTGGCGATTAAACGCAACAAAGTACAGCCTAAGCAGCAGGGTAAAGGCAAAAATAAAAAGAAACAGCCGAGCGTTAAAACGCAAAAAACGATCGATGTTCGCATGATGCGTCGTACCACCGAAGAGCCCATTAAAGAAGTTGAAGCGGCGTTGAAAGATGTGCTGAAGCAAGGTGAAGGTGCCTTTAACGAGGCACAACGCAAAGAAATTTATTTACTGCAGCTTGCGATGAAGCAAGGCCACAAAAAATCCAGCAACGGCTGGTTTAGTTATCCGGTTAAGGATTGTGGTCCTGTGATTGAAGCCTTGGCTGAGGTTGAAGATCTGTGTGATGAGGCCGGTAATCGCATTGTTTTTGAAGACAAACCGCTTGATTTACAGATGTCGGTTAATGTATCGATGGCTGGTAATGTGATGGTGTCGTTGCACTGGATTCGAAAAACCCCGTATCCTGACGCGTATCCCCTTGAGGAAGTCACTCAGTTTCATAATGATGTGCCGTGGGTGCTCTATAACCAGCGCATGTATCCGGTAAAGAACACACTGAGTAAGCTGCCGAACAAGTTAACACGCTCTAGCTTTGTGGACATTCGTGATGCGGATGGCGGTAAGTTTATGTATGAAGTCTTGCCAAAATTGCGTAAGGCTGTGGATATGGACTTGGCTGATATTGTGCATCAGCTGGAGTTAAAGAGTAAGCCGCCACAGAAAGTAATTACCCTTGAGCATGTGGATGAAGCTTCGATTAAAATTCAGGCCCGTCTTGAGTTTTCTTATGACGGTGTGAAAGTGAACTTTGCCCGAAAAGTGCCCGATAGCCCTTATGTGATGGTGGTGAAAAAAGACAAAGAATTGATTTATTGGGTAAAACGAAATCTGGCTGAAGAAGAAAAAGCCTTTGAACTGATGGTAAACGGTGGGATGGAATACCTGCAAACCAATCTGTTTTGGTCTGAAGGCGATGATGCCATTGATTTCTACGCTCAGACTCTCAAGCAACTTCAAGACGATCCCAAGGATCCGTGGAAGGTAAAAACCAAAAGCGACATTCACGATATGTTGAAAGGTTCTGAGGAGCCACTACAGATTCGCGCGTCGTTGAGTTTCTCAGATTCAGTCGATCAGTTTATTTTAAAAGTAGATTCAGCCATTGGTGGCCGTGAGTTAAGCTTGGATCAGGTTCAAAAATTCTTGATGCAGGGTAAAAAGTATTTTTACTTTAAAGAACTCGGTCATGTGGAGATTCCGTTGGCAACCATCCTTCAATTTGGTAAGGCTCTGCAAGCCTTTGATGCTGAAGAAGTGGAACAAGATACCTATAAAATTATGACCTATAAAGCTGGTCTGTTGGCCGAGCTTCAGGAGATGGGCATTGTCCTTCAGCATAGCAAGCGCTTTAAACAATTCTGGGATGTTATTTCCGCTAATTCCACGATGGAAGAGGCCGAGGTACCAGAGAAAGTAAATGCGGAATTAAGACCCTATCAGAAGCAAGGTTTTAACTGGTTATGGTTTTTGTACTCCTATGGCCTCAATGGTATTTTGGCCGATGACATGGGTCTGGGTAAGACTGTTCAAGCCTTGGTGCTATTGCAACACGCTAAGGATGTAGACGGCCAGAAACCATCATTGATTGTTTGCCCAACGTCCATTGTTTTTAACTGGATGAATGAAGCAGCGCGCTTTACGCCGGATTTAAACGTGATTAACCTGACGGGTTCAGAGCGTCACGGCGTGTATAAGCAAATTAAAGATGCAGATATCGTGATTACCAGCTATTCGCTTTTGCGTCGTGATATCCGTGCGTTGAAAGAATACAACTTTAGACACGTGGTGTTGGATGAATCGCAAAATATTAAAAACCACGAAAGCCAAACCGCTGACGCGAGTAAGCGCTTAAATGCAGATCACCGTCTGGCACTTTCAGGTACGCCAATTGAAAACCGCTTGTCGGAATTATGGTCGGTGTTTGATTTCTTGATGCCGGGCTTTATGTATGACTTTGAAGAATTTCGCTACCGTTATGTGAATCCGATTGAAGAA
>CAYGPY010000019.1:12072-14209 GCA_964351765.1 uncultured Vampirovibrionales bacterium | reverse complement strand
ATTGAAGAACGCGGTAACCGTGATGCTGAACGTCGTTTGAAAAAACAAGTATTTCCGTTTATTCTGCGTCGCTTAAAGCAAGACGTTGCCAAAGACTTACCGCCTAAGATTGAGATGATTAAATACTGTAGCCTGGAAGAAACTCAGCGAGATCTGTATATTGATATCCTTGATCGTGTGCGTGATGAGGTCTTCTCTAAATTTAGTGATCCGACGAAGAAGGCATCGCAAATGTCTATCTTTAGTGCGTTATTGCGCTTGCGTCAAATCTGTAACCATCCAAAACTGCTTGATGATAAGCTCGCCAACGGTGTTGTGGAGTCCGGTAAGTTTGATACCTTAAAAGAGATGGTGACCGAAATTATTAGTAAGGGCGGGCGTATTCTTCTATACAGCCAATTTGTAGAAATGCTGAAACTCGTTCGAAAATGGCTTGAGGTCGAAGGAATTCGTCACGAGTATCTAACGGGTGAAACCAAAGACCGTGAGAATGCCGTGTATCGCTTTAACAATGATGAAGAAATTCCGATTATGCTCATCAGCTTAAAAGCCGGTGGCGTGGGTCTCAACTTAACGGGTGCCGATTACGTTATTCACTACGATCCGTGGTGGAACCCAGCGGCCGAGGATCAGGCGACCGATCGTGCCCACCGTATTGGTCAAACCAAAACCGTATTTGTATACCGCTTAATCACCAAGGGTACGGTGGAAGAGAAGATCATGAAGCTCAAAGATCGTAAGCGTGATTTGGTGGATTCGATCATTGCTGCCGATCGATCGGTTGGTAAGACACTCTCGTTTGAAGATCTGAAAGATATCCTATCCTCTGATTTTTAATTTCTGATATTCAAGGCTAGAGGGAATTCAATTTTTTGATATAAAAACAATCATAGATCCTTTTCTTTATGAATTTAGGTTTATTTCGCGCTGGTTGCTATACTTAATGTATTAACTAGTTGTAGTAACTCAATGGTTTTTCTGTTGATGGTTACTTTTTGGGAATTAAGTGGGAAAACAATTTAATACGCGTGAGTAATCATGAGGGGACGACTCAATGATGCAGATTCAGAGTAAGGTTAAACTTCCTCAGTTTCAGGCTGCTGGAACAAACGAGGCAAAAAACCATTCAAACTATTCCAAACCATTTTCGATTGTGTCGAATGCGTCAGATATATTAACACTATCAAAACCAAGTTCACCGGTATCTTTTTTACGCTTTTCAGGTGCCGAGCGTAAGGTGATGAGTTATAACGCGTTAAATTTTTTTAGAAGCAGTCGCGGGATTCGTAAAAAACCAAAAAGCATTGCCGCTCTCGCGGATGTTATTAAAAAAGAAGATCCTGATGTTATTGCCTTTCAAGAGGTTGGCGATCGTAGTGTGTTAGAGAACTTTAACAATCAACATTTAAATGGTGACTACCCCAACGTGGTAATTTTTCCTATAGGTGGTAGGCAACGTGGTATTCGTGTTGCCATTATGAGTAAGGCCAATATCAGTGTCGTGGATGCAAAATCCCACTGGGAAGAGCAATGCGGCACGCTAGACAACTGCGGCAAGCGTGACTTTTTAGAAGCCACGTTTGAAACCGACACAGGCTATCAGTTTACGGTTTATAACGCTCACTTTAAATCGATGCGTGGTGGTGAAAAAGAAACCATGCCAAAACGGATGAGCGAGGCAACCGTTGCAGCGCGCATTATTGACGAGCAATTAACCCATGAACCAAATGCCAATATTATTGTGGCCGGTGATATGAATACGCTGCACGCTACCAAATATGGTGATCCGGTGATTCGGACCTTAACACTGGTGGATGACGGAAATCCAGATAACGATCTCACCGAAGTGATGATTAAAGATGGTCAGCCTGATCCAACACACCGTGGCGGTGGCCCCTTTAAGCCAAGTAAATTGGACTACACATTTGTATCCAAGAATATGTTGTCTCAATTAAGAGATGCCTATGTAGCCGGTCGTTTTGATAAGACGCCGTGGAAGTTAGCTTCGGATCACTTGCCTCTGGTAACGGTGTTTGAAGAGCCCGATGTGATTCCAGAGTACAAGCCACCATTGAAAAAATCGGAAACGAAAACATTAGAGCTTGCTCAGAATGCGATGTCGGATAAGGCGTTAAAT
>CAYGPY010000019.1:0-12062 GCA_964351765.1 uncultured Vampirovibrionales bacterium | reverse complement strand
AGTACGAACTTAAAATATGTTCAGTGCGACCTATTAAATAATATTCCTGAAAATCCGTTTAAGACACCAGCACGGCCTGATTTTCCGATTACAGCTTTTGATGATGCTCCCGTGGAAGATCCACCTAAAGGCATGCAACGTCCGTTTAAAAACCTGCTGTCGCTTTTAAAAGAGCACCGTAATAAGGCGGGATAACACCTCCTTTTTTATGCCCATAACAGAGCCTATTTATCTTTTAATAGCCTCTGTTATTGTGCTTTAGCTGTGTTCTGTCTATGATGCAGTGATAGTAATAAACAATGATGTTTTTAATTTGTGGGGAAATAATCATGACACCATCCGTAACTGAACCAATCACCTTAACCAAAACGCAACTCGCACATTTGGTTGATCATACGAAATTAACCTTTGCTGAAGGCGAAGATCAAGAACAGGCCATCCGTACCCTGTGTGCCGAAGCGCGTGAGTATCATTTTCGAGCGGTGTGTGTTCGTCCGCAACATATTACTTTAGCTAAAGAATGCTTGAATGGTTCATCGGTTATGGTGGCCACTGTGATTGGCTTTCCTCAATCAAAATTAGAATTATCTGACGAGCAAACCAATCCAACAGTGGGTAATTTCTCACTAACGCATAAGCTAGAAGAAGTGGCCCTAACTTTAGCTGATGGCGTGGATGAATTGGATTTGGTGATAGATGTAGCGCGTTTTCGTGAGAATCATGAAAATACCCGTGCTGAGTTAAAAGCTGTCTTTGACGCGTCTCAAGGTAAGGCAATTAAAGTGATTGTAGAAACAGATCTCCATGATGCACAGGCTATTATTAAATTAACCCAGCTTTGTGCTGAAACGGGTGTTGCCACCATTAAAACATCCACAGGTATGCTTAACGGTGGTAAAGGTGCTGTTGTTGAAACCGTTGCCTTGATTCGTGAAACGATTGATACACATAATTTAACCTTAGATATTAAGGCGAGTGGCGGCGTAAAAACACTGGAGCATGCACAACGTCTGGCCGATTTAAAAGTGGATAGAATTGGTACTAGCTCTGGGATTACGCTTGTTAGTGCCTTGTAATCGACTCTCATTTTATACTTGTATTTAGTGCTAAATTGGCATTAGTAGGGTGTTATAGACAAACTATATAACTTTTTTTTTTGCTCTTATCTATTGCCCTTTTTGCCAACCCCTTCTATAATCAAGCTTGTCCCATAATAATGGAGTTCTATCACATGAATAAAGAAGAATTAGTGCAAGAAGTTGCCAAAAAAACAAAATGTTCACAAAAAGCAGTTGCTGATGTGTTGAGTGGCGTTGTTGAAGCCATTGAAAAATCAGTAGCAAAAGGCCAAAAAGTAACATTGGTTGGTTTTGGTACTTTTGAAAACAGAAAACGTAAAGCAAGAACGGGTCGCAACCCACAAACCGGTAAAGCGATTCAAATTCCTGCTAAGAAAGTACCTGTATTTACACCAGGTAAGAAATTCAAAGAGTTGGTTGCTAAGAAGTAACACCCTCTCATTGAGATTTTTAAAAGCCCTCTTTTATATAAAAGAGGGCTTTTAGTTTATGAGCATTTTGATCACTAGTAATAATTACCGAGACAATGTTTAATCGATCTGAATTAGAATTTCGTTTTTGCCCGTGAGGTTTAAGTAGTTACGGGCTAACTCTTCAAGACCGTTAGACGATGAGTAGCGCTTGATCTGATCGTTTAAAATTCTGTTTTCATTTTGTGTGTTTTGCAAGTAATGTTCAACCACGGGTTGTGTCTGAGACAGCACTGCAATCTGATAAAGCCCAGAGACACTAGAGCGAACCAATTGCACCATTAAAAATAAAATGGCTCCCATCACACAGAGTTGTAGCACAACTTTGGAGGTGTTGGTTTGCTTGATTTGGCGTGACCGTTTCACCATTTTGTTAAGATGGTAGGCGTAGCCAACAGGGTGAAGACCTGCTTCTTGGTACAACCGTTCAGACTCAGCGGGGTGCTGGGTCGAAGGTGTTGCTGAACGGCGACGTGTTCCTTTAAAGTAAGGCGCCTGTTTGGGTGCAGCCATGCTCATAAAATCGGTATGCTCTCTATCGAAATGTGTAATTTGGATGGAATGGGGAGAGGCTCGTGTCTCAGAATCGTCTGAATCCATTGAAGATAACGTTTCTAAGGTGTTCTTTTACAGCCAATAGAACGCAGAGTTAAATAGACTTAAAATCTGTCAGAAATATATCTTAATTATACCATATAACCCTTGGTGAGCGTTAATCATTTAAATAGTAAAGTGCCTAAGATCAGAAGGAATTCCTACCATTTTTTTAATAGAGTGTTTTTGGTATTTGGTGAAAGTCGTGATAACGCTATCATTGCAGAGGTCGTTATTTTCATTAAGGGTTGGTATTAGGGTTGAAATCCCTCTTCTTTGTGGGCGGAGCCCCCTCAGAGTGGGAAGATATGATATAGTGAAATATGGTCTATAGTACTGAATTTACAATAATTTAAGAGACTTATGGCAACCAATAAATACCCCGTGGCATTAACAATTCTACCCGGTTTTGAACATCTTGAGCTGGTTCAGCTTGATGACGAAACGGGTGATATTCGTGTGGCCACATCGTTGCCGTGTGCTATTGACCCAACAAACCGTCAGGTGATTAATGAAGATGCCTTTGGGCAGACGGTTAAAGATTTATATGAAGGTAATGGTATTCCCTTATCCACGCCAGCTGTGTTGGTGCTGCCTAATTTCTTCTCACGTGATGTGGATTTACCCACTGACTTTACGAAGGAGGAGCTTAAGTTTGCTTTGATTTCTGAGGCTGAACGTTTTTACATTTTTAAAAATATTGAGCCTGAAGTGGCTTGGATTACCATGAGTGAAAACTCCGGTAAGTATTTTTTCTCGGCCTATGCCAAAGACGAAATTGAAAAATACCAAGATATCTTTGATAAGGTCAAAGTCCCATTGGCTGCCATTGAGATGGGTTATCTGAGTGCCCTTAGAGGTCTGGTTGCCACCCATGCTGTGGGTGATGAGGTTGACAATGATAGTGTTTGGGCGTTGATGATCATCACGCAAAGCAGCTTCTTTTTGGCCTTGATGCAAGGCAATCAAATGACAAAAACAACCGATTCGCCAATCTCGGTAACACCCGAAGATGCGGATGCCACGATGAGTGATATTCAGCAGGATTTGGAATTCTTCTTGGATGGCGAGCTCTATAGTAAGTTGGTTGTGGTTAATAACACCAAAGAGATTAATGTTGAACAACTCGTTCAGACGTTAAACCTGTCGGTACCTGTTGTACCCATTACTCAAAACATCGAGACCTTGGTGTCTGCTGGTGGTCAGGGTGCGAGTTTCCCTTGTTCATTAGAAGGCGTTGGTGGTGTGTTCTTTGGTGGTATGAACCAAAGTCCTGCAATGAACTTCAAGCCCAAAGCTTCGATGGGTTCTTTGGCGGTTACCGATTTACGTAAATATATTTTTATATTGCTCGTTGTTTTAAATGTGTTTGCCGTGATTGGTGTAGGGCTATTTTATCTGTATATGGATTTCTCACTCAAAGGGAAAAAAGCCGAATTAGATAAAGTACAACAACAAGCCAACCAAGGTGCAAATGTACAAGACGTGACGATGTACAAAGATCTGCAACGTAAGTTATTTATTACCGATATTCAGAAAGCCAACCGTGTTTTGAATACGGGGCTCGTAAAAGTAGGCAGCCAAGTCGACACGAATGCGTGGCTTGAGAAAATATCTGCCAATGTGCCGGGTGCGGGTGCGATGCCTGTGTTTGAAATTCAGGGGCATTCCTTAACGCCAGATGCAGCCGACCAGTTATCGAGTTCATTAAAAGAGTCGATTACTGAGCTTTCGTTCCAGATTCAAACCATTGACAATAAGCAGAGCCCGCATGGGCAGTCCTATTATTACTGGACGATTGTGTCGACGGTATCAGAAAATCAGGCACCGGCTGCTGTTCCTGTACCTAACTCAGGCCCTGGTGGCTTGCCTGGTAGAGGTGGCGCACCGTTTGGCCCACCAGGAGGACCGTAATTGATGGCTATTGAGTTTGATGCTGAATATTTTAGAGATATTGATTGGAAAGATCTCTTAGGCAATATGCTGAAAGCGATTGTTGATATCAAGATTATCGCCATGTTCTTTTTGATTTTTGCGATTGGCTATATGGGCGGTTATGAACAGGTTTATCTGGCCATGAATTCTAAGTTGCAAGCAACTGAACAACAGTTGACGATTCTTCAAGAAAAGAATAGTAAGCAGTTTGGTATTTTGGCGCAACTCAATGCTTGGAAACGTCAAACAGCTTCGGTTGATCAAGACATGATTTTGTTAGAGCCCGATGAATCCCCACGTGTTGTGGCGTTAAAGGAATCTGAACGAATTATTAATTTAAGTAAGGGGTCAGGACGCGATATCGAAAAATTTCCATCGTTGCCGCCACCTCATGATCGCTTGAATTTTAATAAGGTCGATTTTTTATCCAATCAAAGTAAATCGATTGACTTAATGAACCCTTCAGGTGGGAGCGAACCTAAGACAGACGTTGTGATGGAATCCTTTGAGTTAGGTCAGATATCAATTCTGGTTGATCGTTACGTGTATGAAATGGAATTGTCTGGAACCTATCCTGGGGTGGTTGATTTTATTAATCAGTTGGTTGGCGCTAATGATTTGATTCGTGTTCAAGATGTCAGAATAACCCCTATTGATCAATCTGAAGAACTACGCCCTGACCCAGATATTGAATCTGATTTTCCGGTGGATGTGAACATGGTAGTGACCTTTACCTTTTACCTTTCCAAAAAAGATGCCTAACTTTAAGCAACAAGATGGTAGACCTGTGTTAAAGGTATTGGTAATGGGGTACGGCTATTTAGCCGAAGGATTGCTACAAGGGGTTTTGCAAGCATGTCAAAATAAAGGTCATGCGGTTGAGCTGGTTGGTTTTTTTTCGTGGACGGCAACACAACAAGGTCAACACTGCAGTGATGTCGGTCATCGTCGATGTATGACACTGGCTAAACAAATCGGTGTGCCTCTGATTAAGTATGATTCAGTCAATGAGTATTCCTTTTCGGCTTACCTGCAGAAGGCGCAACCTGATGTGGTGTTGGTTGGATCATGGGGTGAGATTTTAAAATCGCATTTGGTGCAGAACGTTCATGATCAATCTACACCTCAGTTTATTAATTGCCATCCCGCTAAACTACCCAAGCACCGTGGCGCAAATCCGTATGCGTCGGTTATTGCTGAAGGTGAGACAGAGAGTGGTGTGACGTTTCATACCATCACCGATGATATTGATGCGGGTGCTATTTGGTTGCAGGACAGTGTGCCGGTATCCGAGACGGAAACCGGTGACAGCCTACGCCAGAAGTGTTCGGACAAAGCGCGTGAGCTGGTTCCAGTGTTATTGACGGGGTTTATTAACGAGACACTCTTGCCAGAAGAGCAAGACGAGACCAAGGCTTCGTATTACCCACCTCTAACCAGAGAATCAGGACAACTTGATTTTACACAGCCTCCAGAAGCGTTGGAACGATTGTCACGAGCCTTGGTACCGTGGATGAAGCCCTACGGAACGATTCGAGACGGGAGTAATAGGGTTAAAGAGGTGTTTGTTTCGGTTGATGCTGTTAGGTTGGTTAATAAAGACGCGTGCCCTCAGAAGCTTTGTCATCGTGAACGATCCGCCAATGCGGGTACCATACTGAGTATTCAAGGAAAGCAGTTGTGGGTACAATCGTCTGAGGAAAGCACACTTCTCGCGCTGTCGGTGCATCAGGTTTATACCAATCAATTTGGGTGGTTGCCTATGCTGTCGGGTGTTGTATTACCCGTCTCTGTAAAAGCCGGCGATTGCTTTGAGCAACAGCCGACGTAAGACAATTGTCACAGGCTTATGAGAGTTAACACTCTGTTACGAGAGGGCGCCTGTTTTTCGCTTTTGATGAGGGTTTGGTCTATAATACAGTTCAATTCAGTTTCATAGTTTTTATTAATAAATACCCTGAAATGCAGAATACCTAGTGTTTCAGGACGTATCAGCCGAGAGATAGAGAGGGCGAGACGTTGAGTTCTAAACAACCCCAGATTTTTGGTGATGGCAAAATTGTACCCGTAAGCATTCGGGACGAGATGCGCCGATCCTACATTGATTATGCGATGAGCGTTATTGTTGGTCGTGCCTTGCCTGACGTGCGTGATGGCTCCAAGCCGGTTCACCGCCGTATTTTATATGCGATGCACGAGATGGGTCTGCATCCCGAAAAATCCTTTAAAAAGTGCGCTAAAGTTGTTGGTGAAGTACTGGGTAAGTACCACCCTCACGGTGACACTGCTGTATACGACGCCTTGGTTCGTTTGGCTCAAGATTTTGCCAGCCGCTATCCGTTGGTTAACGGTCACGGTAACTTTGGTAGTATCGAAGGCGATAACGCCGCTGCGATGCGTTATACCGAGTGTAAATTGCGTCCGATTTCAACCAGCATGTTGCAAGACATCGAGTTTGATACGGTTGATTTCCAACCCAACTACGATGGCTCTGAAGAAGAACCTCAAGTATTGCCTTGTCGTTTACCGATGTTGCTATTAAATGGTAGTAGCGGTATTGCTGTCGGTATGGCCACCAACATCCCGCCATTTAACTTAGGTGAAGTGGTTGAGGGAACGTGTGCTTTAATTGATAAGCCTGATATGACACCAATGGATATGATGGAGTACATCAAAGGTCCCGACTTTCCAACGGGTGGTAAAATTGCGGGTTTGCAAGGCATTAAAGATGCCTTTATGACAGGCCGTGGTAGTGTTCGGATGCGTGCCGTAACGAGCGTTGAAGTTATCCCTGGTGGCCAAGGTCGTCAAGAGCGTAATGCACTTATCGTGACCGAAATTCCATATCAAGTAAACTTAACCACGCTGATTGAAAAAATTGCGGATCTTGTGCGTGATAAGAAAATTGATGGTATTAGTGACCTTCGTAACGAGTCCGATCGTGACGGTTTACGCTTGGTGATTGAGCTCAAGCGTGATGCTGTGCCTGACATTGTTCTGCGTAACCTTCAAAAACACACTCAGCTTCAAACCTCGTTTGGTGTGAACATGCTGGCTTTGGTTAAAAATCAGCCGCGTTTGCTCAACATTGTTGATGTTCTAAGTGAGTTCATCGATCACCGTGTTGAAGTTGTGATTCGTCGTACTCAGTTCTTGTTGAACAAGGCTGAAGCCCGTGCTCACATCTTGGCCGGTTTGATGATTGCCCAAGGTGATATTGATAACGTGATTAAACTCATCCGTGCCAACAAAGCACCGGATGAAGCACGTGAAAAATTAATGAGTAAGTACGGTCTTGATATCGATCAAGCCAATGCAATTTTGGATATGCAGTTACGTCGCTTAACCGGTCTGGAACGAGAGAAAATCGACAAAGAGCACAAAGAACTGCAAGTGAAAATTGCAGATTACAAAGACATTCTATCGAGTCGCGAGCGTATTCACTTAATTATTAAAGAAGAGCTTGCTGAAGCCAAAGAGAAACACATTGATGACCGTCGTACTGAAATTGTACCGGGTGCTGATGATGACTTCTCTATTGAGGACCTAACACCAAACGAAGCGATGGCTGTGTTTGTAACTGAAAAGGGCTATATCAAGCGTATTTCGCTCGATACCTTTGAGCGTCAAAACAGAGCCACACGGGGTAAAGGTGGTATTAAAACGCGTGACGAAGATGACGTGGTTCACTTCTTTATGGCCGGTATGCACAACGTTGTGTTGTTCTTTACCAGTAAGGGTCGTGTATTTAGTAAGAAGGTACTGGATCTGCCTGAAGGTAGTCGCAACTCCAAGGGACTTGCGATTATTAACTTGTTACCGATGGAACAAGAAGAACAGATTACTGCTGTGATTCCTGTTTGGTCTATGGAAGAAGGTAACTATCTGGTTATGCTGACCCGCAAAGGTTGGATTAAAAAGATTGATATTACTAACTTCGATAGTATCCGTCGTAGTGGTATCATTGCCATTGGTTTAGACGATGATGATGAATTGCTATGGGTGGATACGGCCACCAAGAATAGCTCGGCCTTGATTGGTACAAGCTTGGGTATGGCCATTCGCTTTGGCGAAGATCAGTTGCGTCCAATGGGACGAAGTGCTCGTGGGGTTAGCTCCATTAAGCTTCGTACGGGCGATGAAATTGTTGATTTTAGTGTGATACCACCTGATTTTGCGGGTGACGTGCTGATTGTAACCAACGATGGTTTCGGTAAGCGTGTTAACGTGGATGAATTCCGCTCACAAAACCGTGGCGGTATTGGTTTGATTTCAACCAAGTTCAAGAATAGAGACAGTCGTCTGAATAATATCGGCACCATTTCTGAAGAGGATGAGTTGATGCTCGTCTCCTCACAAGGTGTGGTGGTTCGTTTGAAAGGTAATGAAATCTCGCACCAAGGCCGTATGGCTACAGGCGTTAGATTGCAGAATCTGGATGATGACGATGCGGTTGCGTCTGTAACGAAGATTATTCCGATGGAAAAACAAGCTGAAGCGACGGAGTCTGAAGGTGCCAAGGTGAAAGAACTGGTAGCACGTGAAAACGAAGAAGCAAAAAAACAGCAAGAATCGGAAAAAGCGGCTAAAAAAGCAGCTAAGAAAAATGATGACTCTGATGATGATGGTGCTGAAGACGACGACTAACACTCGCTTATTCACCGAATTATTATGATCAAAGACTAAAAGAACCCACTACATTTCGGTAGTGGGTTCTTTTTTTGCTTGAGAAACTGCTATCTCTGACGTACTATAAAGGTGAGCTTTACAGCTACAACTCTCCATTTATCGTTAAGCTCATAAGGAAATCGTGACCGATGACCCCAACCTCGACATCCAACTCGAACACGGACTCTGCAAAACGTTCTGCCCCAGAGCTATTGCTGCCAGCCGGAAGTCCAGAAAAATTGCGCTATGCAATGGCCTATGGTGCTGATGCGGTGTATCTCGGTTTGCCTATGGCTAGCCTGCGCACCCCGTCTCGTGGTCAACAGTTTACGCCCGATAATTTGGGTGAGCATATTAACTATGTGCAAGAACGTGGTGGTAAGGCCTATGTCACCATCAATATTTTTGCCGCCAATCACGATATTAAGCGGGTTATCCCTCATCTTGAGCAATTAGAAGGCTTAAAGCCCGATGCCATTATTTTGAGTGACCCAGGTATCTTTCGTTTGGCTCGAAAGCACGCACCATCGGTGCCAGTGCATTTAAGCACACAGGCCAATACACTTAATTTAGAAGCCTGTGCTTTTTGGCAGGATTTAGGTGTGGAGCGTGTGATTTTAGCGCGTGAAGTGCCATTGCGAGAAATGGCTGAAATTCACCGTGAATTACCCGATTTAGAATTAGAGTGCTTTGTTCACGGTTCACTGTGTGTGGCCTATTCGGGTCGTTGCGTGATTAGTGATTATCTGACCGATAACACCAAAAATTCTAACAAAGGCATGTGCGGTAACAGTTGCCGTTGGGAATTTGAAAATGCTGAAGCGGCCGAAGAACTACCTTCAATCCAGATGAAAGAAGCCTCGCGCCCTGAAGAGGTTTATACCTTTGAAGAAGATCAGCATGGGTCTTATATGCTTAACAGCAAAGATTTGTGTCTGATTGAGCATCTGCCAGAGCTACAAAAATCGGGTATTGTTTCCTTTAAGGCTGAAGGCCGTACTAAGAGTTTGTTCTATGTCTCAACGGTGGGTCATGTGTATCGTGAAGCCATTGACTATGTTCAAGAGCACGGTCCGGCTAGTGATGAGAAAATTACCGAGTGGGCACGTCGTTTGGCTCAGGCCGGTAACCGTGGTTTTACCGAAGGCTTCTTAAGTGGCCGTCCCAATGATTCGGCGTATAATTATCAAACCTCAGATAGCCAGCAAGGATCTGCGTTTACGGCAACGGTTTCTAGTTTTGACAACCCAGATTATAAAGATAACCGTATTCTCGTGACGTCACGAAATCCGTTTTCAGTGGGCGAAAAACTGACGTGGATGACCCCGTCGGGCTTGGTTGAGTTTGAACTGAAGCACCTTGAAAATAAACATGGTGAATCAGTCAGTGCCTTGCACACCAATCAAAGTGCTTATATCGAAATTCCAGATGGTGTGCATCGTGATGAGCTAGGCTGGACAATTTTATCGAGACAGGAGAAGTCCCGCGTTGTTGTATAAGCTACTTCCCGTTCGTGCTTCACTTCACGTTAATGGTGATCTGACCCAGCTGGATCTAGAAGCCTTGCAAGCCAAGGGTATTAAAGGCTTAGTGATGGACTTGGATAATACGATTATGGCCCCAAAGGTGGGTGTGATTCGTGATGATGTGCGCGCGTGGCTTGATAAAGCACTAGCTATGGGCTTTAAATGTATTGTGCTCAGCAACAATAAAAAACTCGATTATTGTAAACGCGCCGAAGATTATTTAAGCTTACCTGTGATTGGGTATGCGGCAAAACCATCGCAGAAAAACTTTCATAAAGCATTGGGTATGATTGATTTAAAGCCAGAAGATGTTGCCGTGATTGGTGATCGGCCGTTGACCGATATTTTAGGGGGGCAGCGTCTTGGGGCGTACTCCGTATTGGTGCATCCATTAATTAAAGCTGAAGAAATTTGGCTGTTTAAATTTTTACGCGCTTTAGAGCGTAGTTTTTTGGTTCCAAGCTCATAATTTTTTAAGGGCTTCAAACCCGTAAACCAACGATAGCGATTATAATAATAAAGAGTGGTGAGAGAACTGTTGGCTCATCATGTTTATTTTTGACCATGTAACTGGAGCTAAACCCATTTTAAAAAACACCACTACGATAGATAAACCATTGACGGTTATTGGCATGATGTCGGGGACATCGGTGGATGCCATTGACGCATGTTGTGTGACACTGGCTTATGAGAATGACAAACTCGTGTGGGATATTAAAGGCACGGCGAGTTTAAATTATCCCAGCCATATTCGAAATCGCTTGCTTACCAGTATGGCTGGTGAGCCCGTAAGCTTACAAGAGTTGGCGTCCTTAAACTTAGTGGTGGCACGCTTATATGTGGATGTGGTGTGGAAACTATTGCAACAAATCGGTACGGAAGCTGTGGGGATTGACGCGATTGGCTCTCACGGGCAGACGGTTTTTCACTCGCCACCAAAAAGTGAAGGCCTAATGGGGCTGACTTATCAAATTGGTGATGGCTCGGTGATTGCACAACAAACAGGGATTACTACCGTCTGTGATTTTCGTCAGGCTGATATGGCTGTGGCCGGTCAAGGGGCACCCTTGGTTTGTTTTGCCGATAAATTATTATTTCAATCAACGTCTAAAACACGTTGTATTCAAAATATTGGCGGAATCGCTAACGTGACGGTCCTTCCTAAAGACACTGATGATGACATTATGGCCTTTGATACCGGTCCTGGAAATATGCTGATGGATTTAGCCGCCATGCACTTTTATCAGCAACCCTATGATAAAGATGGCGAACTCGCTGCATCAGGAACCTGTAATGACGAGGTGCTATCAGCGCTATTAAATAACACTTATCTTCATGACCCCTTGCCAAAAACCACGGGGCGTGACGAATTTGGAGATGCTTTTTTTCAATCATTATTAACACAGTACCCAGAAGTTTTGCCTGAGGATTGGATGGCAACGCTCACGACATTTACGGCGCGTAGTATTGCCGAAGCCTATTCTCGATTCATTCAGCCGACTCATCAGCCTGATGAAATGATTGTGGGTGGCGGGGGTGTTAAAAATAACACGCTGATGTCAGCATTGAGAAACGTATTTGTGGAGACGTTGCCTTCAATGGAAATCAAAACACATCAGGATGTGGGCATTAACGATCAGTACAAAGAAGCACTCGCTTTTGCGGTTTTGGCTTGGAGCAATTTGCATGGGGTGGCGGGAAATATTCCATCGTGCACGGGTGCGCGTCATGGTGAGATATTAGGAAAAGTTTGCCTTGCTCAAGAAGCAATTCAGCTTTAAGAAGTTTAG
>CAYGPY010000018.1:0-19206 GCA_964351765.1 uncultured Vampirovibrionales bacterium | reverse complement strand
ATCTGCTTGTCTGTATATCAATTTTCAAACTCAACAAGTGTTAAAACAAAGGTATCTCTTTGATGCTAATAAATTAACCCGAACACATGCAGCTCAAAATTAACCAAAAGGTCAATCTTTACTCAACACGTTTCTACCCCAATAAAAACGCGTATAAAACATCATCTATAAGATATTTATTGACGCAACCTATCGCGAATCGATTGAAGCTTGCTCAACTTATCCGATTCAACACCACCAGCAACAGCCAATTGCTGACACAACATTTCTAAGTCAGCCTCATCGACTTGGCCATCCCCATTCACGTCAAGGCGTTGCTTCAGCTCTGGCGGTACGGTGCTCCAGTCTAGCGTATTATCGGCCAGTAAGCGCTTTAAAATATCCAAGTCAGCTCGTGTAAGCTGTCCGTCTTGATTTAAATCACCTGCTGTCATAATATGCTCTTCCTTCTAAACCTAATTACACTGCTTCTATTTTACCTCAAGAGGCAGATGTTCAACCGGTTGAGCGGATAATCCCAATTTTTGCATCAACACGTGATCGTGATCAATACCAGGGTTATCGGTGGTTAAAAGTTTTTCGCCCGTAAAAATAGCATTGGCACCGGCCAAAAAGCAAAGTGTTTGCGTTTCATCGGTCATTTCGGTGCGGCCCGCTGACAAGCGAATTTTGGCTGTTGGTAAAAACAAACGCGTCACAGCAATTGTGCGAACCAACTCAATCGGGTCAACAGGCTCAGCGCCTTCTAAAGGCGTCCCTTCAACCGGAACCAAGCAGTTAATTGGAACCGACTCAGGCTGCACATCCAAGCCCAGCAAGGTTTCAATAAACTCCAAGCGGTGCTCAAGTGTTTCACCCATCCCTAAAATACCACCACAACAAACCTGCAAGCCAGCCTTACCAACCGCATTTAAGGTGTTGATGCGATCGTCAATGGTGCGCGTCGTAATGATATCGCCATAAAAACTAGGGGCCGTATCAATATTGTGGTTATAAGCGGTCAAGCCCGCTTCTTTCATCTTGCAAGCTTGTTCTTCATCCACCATACCCAAAGTCACACAGGCTTCCACACCTTCTTCGGCAACCGTTTTAATGAGTTCCAAGACATGGTCAAACGCTTCGCCTTTGGGCGGTGTACGCCAAGCAGCGCCCATGCACACACGGCTAGAGCCATTCTCTTTGGCGGCTAAGGCTTGCTGCTTAATTTCATCAACACTGGGCAAATCCCACGTATCAATACCGGTAGAATAACGCGCACTCTGAGGGCAATACGCACAATCCTCAGGACAATTACCCGATTTGATATTACTAAGCGTACACAGTTGAATCTGGTTCAGTGGATGATGTTCACGATGAACAGTCTGAGCCTGATACACTAAATCCATAAAGGGTTGCTGATAAGATATCCGTAATTTGTCACGAAGTGGCGACGAGACGGTATCAGCTTGAGTATTAGCGGGGGCTGACTGTAATGTGGTGGATGACATCGTAAAACAACTCCTGATTGAATCTAACAATGGTACTGTAGGGCCATAACGTGATACAGCACCGTCTTGTAGTCGGGCTTTCAGTCTAGGCAGTGTATCACAACAATGTATCAAAATCCTGTAGAAAAATGCATTAACAAAATACAGGTTCTAAATACTGTTAAAATAAAATAACTGTCGCATTTATTCAGCACGCTTGCTAGGGGAAACACCTTTTTTATGTATCAACGGTGGTATGACCAAGAACCAAACTGCACTAAGATGCTCATCCATCTTCGGGAAATTAAGCAACCCGAAGTGCAAGAGTTTTGTGGCCGCATGATGCTAACCGTAGGCGAACACCTGCGTAAAGAAGTTCAACGTCAAAGTGATCGTGGTGTCTCCTCGATTGGTATTGGGGGCATTGAATCACTTTATAAATTTAATCGAGAAAAGCGACGCTGGTATGATGAGCTTACCTCCGTAAAGCAAGCCGTTAACCTACTGTACACCCTACCGCCTGAAGGTATCGTGACCTATGGCTTTGCTCTTGGTGACACTATGGGGTTAATCTCTATTTACTCTCAGGTTTGTATTGATACCAAACAAAAACCCACCATTAATGACTTGGTGAACATCTCAAAAACATCATTGGAACAGGGTTTACCTGAAGCCATTGATCTGCTTAAATCACTGATAGGCGATGATTTATTTAAGGCCATCTATGAGGGTGATGTTGTGAAGGCCGAGACATTACTTGAACAATCGGCAAAAGATCATGAGTTGACACAACAACAATCCGAACGTCCAGGCTACAAAGGCCCAATCAAATACCGACATTCCCAAGACAATCCTAAAAAATAACTATCTCTCTTGAATCTTAGAAAGTTTGACCACATACGGCATGACCGATACCGACACACAATTAGAAGAAGAACTCGTTCTCCCACGCCGCCGCTGGTATGATCAAGAACCACATTGTGCCAAGATGTTGCTGGAAATTAAAAATATCGATCGTGAAGAGCTGCAATCATTTTGCGGCCGAATCATTCGTCACGTGGCCGAGCAAATTCGAAAACGCATTCAGCTCCAAAACGATAAAGGGATCACGTCTATAGGCGTGCCCGGCATTAGCGCGTTATATAGCTTTCGGCAAAAACAGCGTCGTTGGTACGATGACATTCCTGACGTACAAAAAGCCGTTGGCACCTTGTACACACTACCTCACGAAGGCTTATCGGCATTGAGCTTTGGTCTAAACGACGCACTAGGCTTGATTAGTATCTACTGCCAAGTGTGTGATGAGCTAGGCAATGTACCTAGTGTCTTCGATCTCGTTGAAATCTCAAAAAGAGCCTTAAACCAAGGGCCGAATGAGGCAAAAAGCTTTATGAAACAACTCATCGGTGATGATTTATACCAAGCCTTCGTTGCCACCAAATTTGGAGAGCCTGATAAAGAGCCAAGCAGTGAAAGCGATGATAATGAAGAAGATTTCTCGTGGGGCTCGTATTAACGAGACTCATCACTCTGTCGGATATCAGCAGCGGGTACGTACAGTACTATTTCTTGCCAATAGGCGGTTTCAACATCAGCCCGCTTTAGCCCTTTACTCATATAGGTTTCTAGTTCTTTAAGCATCGCAAATTCAGCCTCAACATCCATGCCATTATCGCCGTACAGACACAAAAATAAGCTGGTCGAAGCGATATCGTTTTGCGGGCCTTTATCGCCAACAACACAGTCGGCAAGCTCTTCAAATTGCTCCCGATAATCATCAAATTGAGGGTGGTTGATATCCATACGGGTAACCTAGCGCAAATTCAAATGAAAATCTATTGCCAAACCCAACTTCAAACCCAAAGTAACGTTTCATCTCGCCTAAATTGCCTGAAAACACACCCCTGTTACACTTTCTTGCATTCAAGGCTCAGAATCGATAAAATAGATTTATAAACACTTATACACATAGTGACTGTATATAATTCGATTTAATCGCAATCAATGTATGTGGGTTCCTAATAAATGCTTCAGCCTCACGTGAGGGTTGATATCGAGTACCATCATTTCGCCTATGACGACTCTATTTACGACATCTTTGATACACACAAACCACCACAAAAACCCTATGCAGCGTGGTGGTATTATGATGCCGAAAATTCGCTTTGCTGAGCAAGTAAAGCCCACTCAAGACGACCAGTTCAGACGCTCACAATCACAATTTCAGCTCAAACAGACATCGGGTTCTGAGGCCATTGAGGAAATAAGCAGGCAAACAAGTCAGCTTGATTTTAAAACAGCAAACACCGTTAATGACCACCAATTTGTTTTGCCCGACCGCAGTATGGTAATGACCGTACCCGGTATTTTTGGCCGCCGCGCTAGTGTGTCGCCATTGGCCGAGTATCTTTCTAGTAAGGGTCATAATGCAATGGCCGTGCAAGATCCGTATGTTATTTTAGGGCAAAGCTTATACCCTGCCAGCCGATGGTTGGCCGATAAAATCGATGCCACACGTGTTATTCAGGCTCAGAAGAATCTAGAACTTTTAATTACTAACATCAATAACTCCAAGCAGCCTATTGAAACAGTCCGTGACGCCTTTCATTTAGATGACTCTAAAGAAGCCAACAAAATTGCTACGTTGTTATATGGCCTGATTCAGGGTGACATTCTGTGTGATGAAATTAACACGCTAACAACCAAACGTTTTGACGGAAATTTTAAACGCTTTGTGCTTGAAAAAAAGAACCGCCGTAAACTTTCCAGCGTGCTTGAAAACACCTACAAAAGCTTATTAATTAAACTACAACAACCCAATATCGGCCTGAGTGAGCAAGAAGCAAAGAAGACCGCTCATCGTTTAATTGATACCATTGCCCCACGCTTTGTGATGATTGCCCACAGTAAAGGCGGTCTCGCCAGTGCCATGACACTTCAAAATGCAAAAAAGAAAGACAAGCACCGTCAAAATGGTGTAGGGCTTGTGATCACGCTATCATCTCCCTTAGCCGGCATTGAGATAACGCCTGAAATTGCACGAGCCATCTTAGGGCGTGCGGTTCCTGATAGCTGGGATCCGTTGGTAAAAAAACTGTTTAACTGGGGTCAAAAAATCTTCTCGTCGTTATCTCAAATGGAACAAGGAAGCGAGACCATTACCAGCATCCAGCATACAGCATTACCTTTCGACTCCAGTATTATCAGTATCAGTAATGCTGAAGATACTTTTATCAAACCTAAGCAAACAGAGCTCAACCCTTGGGTTAAAGGCACCTTAAATCTGAAAGTTGATCCACCTAAAGATGAAAACGTTACGAGTAAAAGCGGTATGGATCATCATCAAAATATCGTGGACTATCAAGAAAGTATGTGGGGGCTTGATGGCACGCTATTCCAGTCGCTATTTTCCTTTGATTCAAAAAACACGCTTGAAAAACAAATCAAACTCAAACGATTGCTCGATGTTCAAAACTACGAACCTCTACGCGAAGTTGTACTAAAAACGCTGATTGACAAGCTAGAACAGGCCGCCACACCTCAAGAAAAAGAGGCTTTACGTGTATTTTTAACGCCGTTAATGCCCAAACTAAAATTAACACAACAACTCCAACTTCCATTTGAAGACAGTGCCAACAAACTTGCTGAGATCATCCTAAACAAGCTAAAACCTCAAGCAACAGCGGCATCGTAATTTCACTCTAACCATCGTTATACCACTTTATTTCCTACTGCAATTGAGTTAGCATAAGCATGCCTTAATGCTTCTATTTAATCGACCTAGGGGACTATTCGTAACGTGCGCACGCCCAAGCACAATCTGCATCACGCTTTATTTAGTGGTGAGCACCATATTATAAAACCCTCTCAACCTGTTATTATCCAGGCTGGCACGCGTGCACCTAAAAGCAGTGTAAACGCGTTGGGTGACTTTTTTACAACAACCTTGGCCCCCACCAAGGCCGTGGCAAACCCCTTTATTCGTAAGGCCGTGGATCAAAAATACTCAACCCATTGGTTATTAAAAGAAATTGATAACACGCAAATCCAATGGGCTAAAAAAAATATTGAACACTTAGCACCTCTGGCAAGAAAAAATTTAGCCGTTTTTAAAGCCGAAATTGGGCTCAACGACTCTCCAGAAGCCGATAATTTAGCCTTGGTATTTTCCACATGGATTGACGTTAATGCCGAAGATATCACCGCTCTAAAACCGCAATCTCAGCAACACAAACGACTTGGCATCACAAAGCGTCAGCTGTCTCGCCCTCTATTCACCTTAAAAAAACGCCTTTACACGACACTTATGGCTGCCCAGCAAGAAGCGCTAAATGCTGACGTTAAACACAAGAACACAATGACACTGATGGACACAGTATTTCCTCGCTTGGTGATCATGGGGCACAGTCAAGGAGGCTCTATAGGCTTAAAAGCGCTGCAACGTGAAGCCGCACTATTTAAAAACACGGGTATTCCCAACAGCATTGGTATGGTAATGGGATTGGGGGCCCCTTTTAGTGGATTTTCTCTTAGTGAAGTCAGCCTTCGTGAGGAACTTTCTGAAAAGGCACTAGGGTTCACTGAAAAGCTTTTGTTTCCGGTTTACAGTCATTTTTTCAAGAGTCTTCAGGAAATGAGCACAGGCCATCAAGAAATTCAAAAGCTTCAGAACCGAAACACTCCTGATGATACGACCGTTATCTCCCTATTCTACCGAGATAACAAAGATGGTATTGTTTCCACACGGAGTGGTCAACTTAATAAGCAACTAACGGGAATGGTCAATCTACCTGTTACACCGAAAGAAACACCTTTATCTAGCTTGGCTCCTAGTAATACTCACGGCTTAATTAACAAACTAAAGCTGAATCATTTTCTAGATGAGTCTTCTAAAACCCATTATTTACGGACTCATAGTGGTCACATTGGATTTCCTGAATTTTATTGGTCCAAAGATTGGGAAACGCAGAACAGTACGGGAAATGCTGATATTTTAAAGCAGCTCTTTGAAGCGCCTGAACGCCTTGAACGCATCACGACCTTACTCGATAGCCAACAATACGAACCCCTTCGCGAACAGATTTTAAAATTATTGATTGAACGCATACAAACCCAACCCGAATCAAAACCAGATTGGATAGCCCTATTACCCACACTGCAATCGATTGCTAGTGTAGCCAGACCCTTCAGTAATAGCTGCGATAAGCTCGCTAAATCGGCTATTTCACTACTGAAAAACCCAGAAACCTAAGCCCAAACATTAATTTTAACTTTTATATTGTTACCTCACATAGCTTTTATTGACGCTTTGAGTTAGCATAAGTAGATTGAATTTGAGAGTAGCTACAAGCTATGCAGGGAGAGCGTCCGATGTCTAATTCAGTCGATAACAAACAAAATAACTCAGAGAAGCTTACGCATGTAGGTTTGTCCACCAGCAACGAAATTTTTTATCAACGGCCTGTCGAAGAACTGATCGACCAGGCCGTTTCCCGTAAAGAGGGCGTGCTTGCCGAAAACGGTGCGCTGTCGGTTCGCACCGGCAAGTACACCGGCCGCTCACCCAACGATCGCTTTATTGTAGACACTCCTGTCACCCACGACACCGTAAACTGGGGAAAAGTGAATGTGCCCACAACGCCAGAGGTCTTTGATAAGGTCTATGAAAAAGTAAAAGCGTGGGTCACCAACAAAGATCTGTTTGTGTTTGATGGCTACTGTGGCGCCGATACACGTCACCAATTATCAGTGCGTTTTATCAACACCAAAGCCTCCCAGAATTTGTTTGTGCATCAAATGTTCATTCGTCCAGAAGAGTCTCAACTAGAGAGTTTTTCACCAGAGTTTACTGTGATTGCTGTGCCTGATTTATTACTCGATCCAAACGAAATTGGCACCAACAGTGAAGCCGCCATTATTGTGAACTTTGATAAAAAAATGGTATTGGTTGCCGCGTCGCAATACTCAGGTGAAATGAAAAAATCAATTTTCTCTGTCATGAACTATCTGATGCCCGATCGCAACGTCTTTCCAATGCATTGCTCATGCAATGTTGGTGATGACGGTAAATCAGCGCTATTCTTTGGCTTATCCGGTACAGGTAAAACCACGTTATCGGCCGATCCTGAGCGCTCCTTAATTGGGGATGATGAGCACGGCTGGTCACCTGATGGTATTTTTAACTTCGAAGGCGGCTGTTACGCTAAAGCCATTCGCTTGTCTAAAGAAAATGAACCTGAAATTTGGGACGCCATTCGCTATGGTGCTCTTGCTGAAAACATTGTAATGAAAGACGGCACGACTACATTTGACTATGATGACGAGAGCATCACGGAAAACACCCGTGTGGCCTACCCTGTAGACTTTATCCCAAATGTAGATTTAGACGGCATGACAGGCCATCCGAATGCGGTGATTTTCCTCACAGCCGATGCCTTTGGCGTGTTACCAGCGGTATCCAAGCTGACTGAAGAGCAGGCCCAGTATCACTTTATTAGTGGTTACACCAGCAAGCTAGCGGGTACCGAGCGCGGTATTACCGAGCCTGAAGCGGTATTCAGCACCTGTTTTGGTGAGCCCTTTATGCCACGTCCGTCAGCTGTGTATGCGGAGCTATTAAAAAAACGTATTCAAGAGCACAAAGTAAGCGTGTACTTGGTTAACACCGGCTGGCAAGGTGGCAGTTATGGCGTGGGCAAACGTATTAGCATCCCACACACACGGGCTATTATCAGTGCTATTTTAAATGGTGAACTGAACGAGCAAGAATTTACCACCCACCCTGTGTTTAACGTGCAGGTGCCGCAAGCATGCCCAAGCGTGCCAGAAAGCATTTTAGATCCAAGAGCCAGCTGGACGGATAAAGAAGCCTATGACACGCAAGCCGAAAAGCTAGCCGGCATGTTCGTAAAAAACTTCAAAACCTTCAAAGGCGTCGAACACCTAGTAGAACACGGGCCTGTCAGTGCTTCTGTGGTAAAGGTTTAACCTTACCAACTAAACCACGAAGGTGTTGAGGTTAGCTTTGGTGTCCATAGGCCACTACTATCCGTGCACCCTGTGCTTGGGATTTCAGCCCAAGTACTAATTCGGCCGTTAAACAATAAGGCCACCCACATCGAGTCTTCGTTTCCAGTGCCTTTCCCGTCCGGATCAATACCAAACCAAAGGCAATTGGTATCGGTCGTACCAGCAAAGCTAGTCGGGTAAATCATGATGACTGAATTGTTTGCCAATCGATAACACTCTGACGAGGGCGTACAAGAAGCAATCCCATCGCCTGGGCTATCATCAAGTACGGAAGCCGTGTCTAAACGAACATAATTAAGATACGGTGTGAGATGGAACAGATTAGTTGAGGCATCGGCCGTATTATTAAGCCGGTAAGCTTGATACGCCTCAGAAATAGCCGCGATATCTTCTTTTGCAACGGCCTTAAAAGTATTATTTTGTGATCCAATCAATACTTTAGGAATCGTAAACGTCGCAATAATACCTAAAATAGCCAAGGCTGATAACAGCTCGGCCAAAGTAAAACCAAATACCTTATGTTTTCTTGCAAGAAACATAGTATCTTATCGGCAGAAAGACTCGTAACTTTAACTTACAATAGAGGCCATACAACCCTTGGCAAAGGTTATTAAGTAAAGCTAGGTTGTGGATTATCAGAGTTTTGCTCATTCACAGCGCACTCATTCAGTAGCGCTGATACGGTGCCGTCGTTGTAAGGGTTTACGTTGATTTTGGTTGTGATGAGTTGTTGGTATTGGGCGCTGGTTACGCCTCTGGCATCACTGATTAATCCGGGTGGGGCGATTTTCCATTTGAACACGCCTACACTGTTGCGCAGTTTCATAAAGCGGTTGAGCCACACTTCTTTTTGCTCAGCACTCACCGGCGTGCCCGCATCCGTCATCATTTGCTCAAACAAAAACGTGTGATCTTTCATCTGGCTAAGCGATTCGCCCATGTTTTCTTCACGCCAAATCACTTCATCCAAAAACTCATAGGGCATCAACACGTCTTCGGCATTCACCGGGTTTCCGTTTTCATCCAATTGCAACTCAGCACCCGGCTTTTTCTCCATCACGGCAACCGGTATGGCGTTTTTAACATCACGATTTTCATTCATCCAATACGCCAACGCCTTGGCCTTGGTTTTAACCACATCGGCAATCGGCGCTAACGCACCACTCATATCCCCATTCACCGTGGCATAGCCCATATACAATTCTGATTTATCCGAAGTAGCAATAGGGAGTGCATGATAATTATTACCAAGGGCACGCAAAATGGTGGCCCGCGTAATGGCTTGTGAGTTATCACCGGCCGTGGATTTTGGGTTAGCTTCACCCCATTGGTTGAGAAGTTTTCCGGCTAGCCCCTTCACGCCATCCATCAAGGGGTTCACCATCGGTTGAATTGGCACTTCTTGATACTGCATGCCTAAATTTTCAGCCATCACTTTAGCATCATTCCGACTGTTGTCCGATGTAATACCTGAGGGCATACTCACACCCAACACATTCTCAGCACCCAGTGCATCGGCTAAAAGCACCGCCACCACGCTGGAATCCAATCCACCCGACAGACCCAACACCGCACGTTTAAAATTATTTTTTTCAAAGTAATCTCGAATACCAAGTACCAAACTTTGATAGGTACGATCCAAATCGTTTTCATAATCCAAATTAAAACCACGGACTGCGGTCAAGGTTTTTTCTTGGCCTTGTGGCAGTGCGTTTACCACACCGGTTGGTATAAACGGATTCACTACGACCAACGATTGCTTGAAGGATTCAGCGCGATCAATCACACTGCCATCGGCACCATACACACGGCTGCTGCCATCAAAAATAATTTCATCGTTCGCCCCAACCTGATTTACATACACATAAGGCACCTTGTATTGCTGTGCAATATGACTGAGCATATTGTGCTTCATCTGCTCCTTACGAGCACGTGTGGGAGAGGCTGAAATATTAATCAGTGCATCAATCGCATTGTGGGTTTTATCGGTTGCCACATCATCCACGGGGTCACTGGCATACAACACATCCGTAAAAAACTCAGCGTTATTCCACGTGTCTTCACAAATAGTAAGGCCATATATTTTAGTGTGACCGTTATGAGAAATAGTTAACGGCGTGCCTTTGGTCGCAGGCGTTTGAAATCCCCATTCCCCATCACCCAGCGTGCTTGATGCATGCATTCCCACTGCAGGTGCGGATTGAAACGTGCGATCGTCATTAAACTCATTATAGGTAGGCAACAATGTTTTACGTACAACGCCTTCAATCCTACCATTACCCAACACAGCCATACTATTATAGTAAGGCTTACCAATCAGTTGCTCACCACTGGGAACGTTACGTGGTTCTACAAAACCCACCAAGGCTTTGGTTTCACCGGTGCGCTTGGCAATTTCATTTAACCAGCGTACGTTTTCTTCAACAATACTCGGGTAGCGAACAATCACATCCTGAATGGGATACCCCATCAATGAGAGTTCTGGAAAAATCACCGCATCCAACCCACTGGCTTCGGCAATATTGATTGAACGCATCACTTTTTGAGCATTGCCTTCCACATCACCCGGCACCGGATTCAGCTGGCCCATCATCATATGACCTTGGCCTCGATCACCCACTTGATTTTTAATCCATCGGGTCATGGTTGCAATATTTTTTGAGCTTGATTTAAACACCTCAGCTGAATCAATGGCTTCGGTAAGCCATTGCGTTACTTGAGCCATTTTTTCTTCCTTGGATAGCTCAGCATTTTTTCCCAGCTTCGTTAACGCAGAGGCCAACACATTGGCTGACTGCATTAGCATCTTATTATTAGAAGAATTCGTCACAGTATTATTCGATCCTGAAAACTTGGGGGCATTGGAAAAATCTTGAATGGCACTGGCTGAAAACAGCGCTGATACTGACTTGATGCTATCACGAAGATACGCAGGCTTCACGTTTGACAACGGTTTAAACTCAGGCTGCTTCAGCTGGTTTTGAAACCCATAAGACATTATTATCATTAACAAAATCTCCACAAAATGATTTAACCACAATCGATATAAAGGCCCCAGAACGCAATGTATACAGAATAAAGCCCTGATTTATTATCTCGCGTTTAGACACCTCAAATCGATATTTGTAACAGAATCGAAACTTTTTAGCAGTTCAACGCAATTCCACCCTTTAGATTGTTTTTATTAACTTGGAAGGAATAAAACCGTTGTTTTAGACAACACCCTTTATTCAATGAGTGGAATTAACTGTTTTTTGCAATGCTAATGCATTCAAGAGATAAAAAAATCAGATGATTTTGGTTTTAAACCACATCTGAAGTGGAGTGAGAAAGTCGTTATGTTTGGAATGGATCCAAATCAAAATCAACCCAATGGCATGCCTGCCTTTTTAAATGGAATGTTGGGTATTAATCCGGCTAATTCAGGTAATATTCAAACCGGTATTCCCTCGGGCCAATTGGCCGCGGGCAGTAACAACGGGTTTCAGCAATTCGTCGCTGGTGCACCGATGATGCAGAGCCAAGGCGTCGATCAGTTTCAGCAAGCCCAGATGTTTAATCAAGGTGCGCATCCAAGTGGTGGCCTCGTTGTTAATAACACGATTAATGTTTATGGCAGCGGTGGTATGACTAACTCAGGAATGCCTTCAATGGGTGCAATGCCATCAGGTAGTGCCATGAATACTGGTATTTCAGGCTCAGTATTAAACACGATGGCTCAAATCAGTTCGATGATGGCAACGGTGATGACAGGCTTAATGTCGTTTATTACTCAGCTCTTACAAAGCAGTGAACAACGTGGTGCTCAAACCGCATCTGCAAATAGCACAACCTCAGTACCCAGAACAGAAAATTCATCAGCCCCAGAAGGCACCAGTGATGTATCGGAAACAACAGCGGCAGCAAATAGTAGCCCAGTTCAAAACAATTCTGATTTATCGGAGATTTTCACTGTAGATAAAGTGGCTGAAATTTTACCCAATGCACCACGTAAAAACATTGAAAGCCATTTACCACGGTTATTAAATGCGTTAGCTGAACAAGGTATTGATGACCCTGACATGGCACTTTATATGATTGCAACAATTGGTGTTGAAAGTGGTGGATTCGTTCCTATTAGTGAATTTGCCAGTGGTGAAGCTTACAATGGCAGATCTGACTTAGGCAACACACAACCGGGTGATGGGCCTCGTTTTAAAGGCCGTGGCTTTATTCAGTTAACCGGTCGTTCTAACTATCGAGAATATGGTGAAGCACTAGGAGTGGACTTAGAAAACAATCCTGATTTAGCTAATGATCCCGATATTGCAGCGCGTATTATGGCAAAGTATCTAAAAGACGCAGAGTTCAATTTCAGAAAATTAAGACCCGCCCTGAACAATCGTGATTTAACAAAAGCTCGGGCAGCTGTAAACGGTGGCTCAAATGGATTAAGTGAATTCTCTAAAATCTTTAACCACGGCTTACAAACGGGGCTAGCTTAATCATTAAATTCAAAAATAGTTTTTATCATTTTATTTTGTAGATTTTATTACAACTCTCTTTCTCGCTCTCTTTCTCACAAGAGGCGGTAACCAGTCTTTGGTTACCGTTTTTTTATTTTTAAATGATAGTCATACAAAAAAGCACTGTGTTAATATTAACACAGTGCTTTTAGTTTTATAAAGATGAAAAGAAACTTTGAAATCACTTAAGGAACAAAAAGTTTTACCTTACGTGGGCCGTTACCGGCTGTTTCTTTCATTTTAATTTTAGCAAATTCTTTTGTTTTCATCTGTTTTAATACAGCGGTCACCACGGACTGTTTTTTCACCGTAGCATCTTTTTTAACCATCACATCATACACATCATTCGCCGTAAAACTTTTACTCTTTTGAATAAATTCTTGTATCACAGTACGAATTTTGTCGGACAACGATGGTCCTGTTTTTTTCTTAACTGCTTTTTTGGCAAGAGGTTTCTTAACCCCTTTTTTAGCTGTCGTTTTTCGTTTACTTAACGAGGATTTTTTACCAGATCGTCTTTTTCCAGCAACATGCTTATCGTAAAACGCGATAAGTTCATCCATATTATTAAATTCTAATTTCATTCTGTATACCTAACTCAATCATTAAAATAAAGTAAACAAATTAACTTAAAATGACCTAGAGAACTATTATTCAACATGGTCGTCATAAATTAAGGCGTCAACATAACTCTTTTCGATTATTTTTCACGTACAGATGCAGACGACGCAAACAAGTAAAAAGTTCCAATGAATGCGATTGACATGATTTAAATCGTAACGAGAGTGTATATAAAATTGAAACATTAATTCCCATTAAGGTCAACCACTAACTGTCTACATATCCTCTCTACGGTGGGGTTATCAGAACAAAAATCCTGAAAACAAAGGTCATTCAAGGATATGAGCAAAAAATTAAGATATTTCTAACTCTATAGTCTCACCGATCAACACGATAACCCGTAGTAGCAAAAAACCACCTAAATATTAGGTGGTTTTTGAGTAGTTAGTGATGTTTATCCGTCTAAAACGGAATATCGTCCTCGGTTAACGTCTCTTGAGGAGGAAATCCTGTTTGCTGAGGCTGTGGGGCAGCAGGTTGGCCGGCATATGCCGGAGCTGCGGATGCTGGAGCAGGTGCACCTACGGTTGCTGGTGTTGGTGAAGCAGCCGGTGCTGACACGTCTGAGTTAAATTGACTTCCTGCTGCAGGCTTAATATCAACACCCGCGCCTGGGAATTTAGTCAATGCACTTGCTTCGACTTCGTATTGACGAACGGTGACACCTTCAGGGGTTTGGTATTGATTCATCATCAATTTACCTTCAACCACAACCGTATCACCTTGATTCAATTGCTCAGGTACGGACTCGGCCAAATTGCGCCAGCAGGTAATTTTAACGCCGAGGGTGGCATCACCCTCATCACCACGTCCGTTAAAACCGGCATTGTCCACACTAATTGTGAAACTGGTAACAGCCACATTGTTGTTGGTAAACCGCTTTTCAGGCTGGCTAGTTAACACACCTGATACGGTTACTCTTGCTAAACTCATTACATCATCCCCCTTTAATACAAGGTTTCAACTGTTGATACATTTGAAAATCAAAATTTAAAATAAGTCGTAAATCCCTGCTGATTATAAAACCAGCAGGGTTACTAAATCGACTAAGATACGTGACGACGAGGTGGCCGGCCACCAGGACCACCACGGTTATCGCGATCACGGCCACCAGGACCGCCAGGGCCACCGGGACCACCACGATTATCGCGTGAATCTTCACGTTCGCGGAAACGTTGCGGCTCAGCATTTGGATCGAATGAATCCAATTGTTTCACCATTAAACGCAAAACGTCTTCGTTCAATTTTGTTATCGTGCGCAATTTAGCAACGGCTGTGGTTGGCATTTCAACAACGTATACAGACAATAATGCATCTTTATAACGTTGAATTTCATAAGCCAGACGCTTACGACCAAACTTATCTTTGCGCAAGGTTTTTGCACCCAAGTCAGTGAGATTTTTCTCCAGCGCATTCAACACATTGTCGCCGGCATCTGCTTCGGCAGTAGGTCTGCACAAAAACAAAAGTTCATACAAATGGTTGTGAACAACAGCAGGGGCTTCGGTTGTTGTTTTTACCTTAGCGCGTGCTTTCACTTTGGGTTTTGCTGTAGCCATAATTGTTGTCTTAACCTCCAGTAGGGTTGTTTATTGAATAACTATAAAACTTGTTTATGAGTGGGTGACACAACGAGTGTAGACGTTATCGATGGGTATTGAAGACTGTAGAACGATGGAACCAATGTTGAAAACAGGCTCTTCATTCCATAACGTGACCTTAGCGTGTCTATAACCATTCATCAGTCTAATGTTGACCAGTGATAAACCATAAAGAATCAAGGCTATACCAGTTCTAATTACTGAACGCACATTTTATCGTTGACAAAGCCTAAATACAAGCACCTTATTTATATCCACGATAAGTTTAATGTTGTTATTTATCGAGATGAGCTCTAACGTCTGTAAAGCATTGCCCCGAATGTCGTATAGCATCACACCCATATTCGACTGTAAAGCCCACTATATTGTGGATTCGCTTATCTTTGTATCGATGTTACCATTAATATAAATAGTATTATCTTTAAAAGTTAGGTATATAAACACGCAGTGACAGGACATAACCAACTCAACAGTCTAAACAAACGACGCCTTGGCTTCATTATAAGCAAGGTATCTCTTGGCCTTTCACTATCCATGGTGTTGTTACTTCCGCTCTCTGCAAGCTATGCACAAGTCCAAGGCAGCAATAACCTGCAACCACTTGGTACGGTAGAAATGAATTTTCCAAAACCGGCGCTAACCACACCGACTTCACAAGCCACAACCAATGCCCCAAAATCCCTGTTTCAGCTTTCCAAAAAGCATCGTACACTACCAACTACTATTTATCAGGACATTTTAATGATCGAGTCCGAACTATATGGACGCGATTACGCCAGTCAAGGCATCTCTCAACGGCTTGCACGTCTTGAAAAATCACTGTTTGACCACAAGCAAACCGGATCCGTTAACAGTCGATTTTCCCGCATTCAAGACCAAATGAACCAAAAAAAAGCACACAAGAACCGTCTTGATCAACTGCCGTTGGTAGACTACCTTGAAAAAAAGCTATTCCAGCAACACTATCCTGACATCGCACTAGAAAAACGCGTTAAAAACCTCGAAAGCCACGTATTTGGCAAGTCATTTGAAAATTATCCTTTAGATATTCGTATTAAAAAGCTGACCTACACCATGCCCATTGTGGCAAAAGGCGTAAGAGTGAGCAGTGGCAGTGAAGACCTTGTGGTGGCCAGCACACAAAAACAAAGTCAGCGTGCCTATAACAATATCTCCAAACACGTTCCACAGCTCACGCCGATGGCTGTTTCTAACCATGGAAAAGTGAATCAAAACACCACAGTCACCACCAAAGGCGAAGCGGTCAGTTCGGGGAGCTATTTTCATAACGTAAATCGCCTCGACAGTGGTCGCTACCTTCGTTGGGAATCGTTGCCCGTTAAGATATATGCCCGAAAAGGCAGCTTAAACGAAACCGCACTCACTAAATCCGCCGCGCAAGTATGGAAAAAAGCCTTTCCTATTGAATTTATTACCCAAGATGTTGCGGCCGATATTATTGTGGATTGGGATAACACCAAAACACTTCAGGCCAATCAGTTTGTAACCCGCCCCATTCTCCATATGGACTCCGGCAAATCCTTACGTACCGTGGTACTTATCAATATGTCGGTCTTTGATGAGTTTGATGAGGCTGAAAGAACCCGTGTTCTACTCCAGCAACTCGGCCATGCTTTAGGTATATGGGGACACAGTGACGACCCCGGTGATGTGATGTACCCGCTCAGCACGATTGAACACCACGATATTCCTCGCCAATGGTTACGTCGATCGGGCAAAACAGGCACACGCAAAATGAGTTCTTCTCAAGCCGCACAAAGCGTGAGTCAACGAGATATTAACACACTGACTCGTATTTACCAGATGCCTCATATCGACATCAAAAGATATTCGCCTTACACCCGAAATTAAGGTTTGTATTGAATCCAAGACGTTAATACTCGCGTCTAGTTGCGGTTATAATCATCGCCACGACGTTCAATGTCGTCTTCACCAAAATAGCTGCCTAATTGCAATTCAATGATGGTGACATCATTGGCATCCGTTGGATTTTGCTCTGCCTGATTGGCTAAACGATGCCAAGATTGACGTGGAATAAACACATAATCACCCGACTGATGTGTTTGATATTCTTCGTTTTTAAAGGCCGTGGTTGATTCACCAACTGCCACATGCGCACTGCCACCGGTTACAAACCAGTGTTCTTCACGCTGTTGGTGGCGTTGTTCACTTAAGCGCTGGCCAGGTTTTACAACCAGTTGCTTTAATTTAAACGCAGGCTCATCGGCAATCACAGTAAAACTACCCCAAGGGCGGGTTTCTGTCACATCACCCAAAGGCTTAATGTCCACATTCACGTCACCTAAATTACGGGCATAACCGTGTTCAAAAATAATAAAACGCGCGGATTCTGTTTTGTCTAAATTCCGAATTGCGTAGCGTTTTTCAGCCGGTAGTTCTAAGGGTTGACCATTCACCACAGGGGTCTCATTGGCACCGCCAGAACTCGCAGACAAGGTCCCTGTAACAGGGATTACCGTCCAACGGCGGCCTTGAAGTTGTCCGTGGTAATACTCTTCAGGCTGAATAGTCACATCACGCACACGAAAGCCTTCATTGCCATACAACAAGGTGGATTGACCAGCAAAAAGAACCGATTCGGCTGAATCAGTCGCGTTATTGGGTTGCGGGGTGGGGCTTGAGGACATCGATTTTCCTGTTAATTCAAAGCGATCAGGGGCATCGTGCGTATTTTTCAACCGTTTTATCGTCGCTTGTGTTGTCACAGCATACCCAATCCTCTCGCTTCCAGCAAGCCTGTTATTGGCTGCCGTTATGTTTGAGTTTACGCCTGTGTTTGCACGTTCGTTTACACCGTAAATCATGCGATTCGTCACAATAGGACTCATTCTTCTTTTTCCCCAATACATTGTTGATCTCACTCGGCACTATCTAATCATAAACTTAGCCTCAAAACATCGTCAAAAAACAAAATAAACATCCAATTAAAAGCGCGTTTAGTCACAAAAACCACCAATTGGAGGAGTCAAAATGCCACAAAACAAGTCAATCTAAACATGTGAGCCCCTTTGTGTGGAGCCATGCATTTTCAGGATTTTCAGAGAGTTACACACACGCTAGTTCTTGGAGTATACGGTATTTTGTTTTTACGTCAGGCGTTTCAATTTTTATCACTATTCTTTAACTGCTTTAGTCAAAAGCAGCGAGTAGCCGTACCCGTCAAAATTCAATCCAACCGCCAGATCCACCGAAAGAGTCACTGGCTATTAATAGCGTGTTTACTCTCGTCCTTATTTTTAACACCCAACATCGCCCTTGCTGGCAGCTACTCGTATGCCCCAGTCAGCGGTCGTATCACCTCAACCTTTGGCTGGCGTGTGGATCCCTTCCATAAAGGCAAGCGATTCCATAATGGTGTGGATATTGCCGCCAACAATGGTCAAACCATTCAGGCGCCTCAGGATGGCGTGGTGGCCTACAGCGGAAAATACAAAGGCTATGGCAACATGGTGTTGGTAATGCACGCCAAAAATTTATACACCCTTTACGGTCACACTTCTAAGTCTTATGTGCGTCGTGGACAAGTTGTGCGTCGTGGGCAAGCACTGGCGGCTGTTGGTAGTTCGGGTCGTTCCACTGGGCCCCATTTGCATTTTGAAGTCCACCACGATAACAAACGTATTAACCCACTTAAATATCTTTCCGTTCTTGAAAAAGTGAACGGCAAGCGTGTTGCCACAGCTAGTCCTGCTGCTCTTAATGCGCTTAAACAGCACTTGGCTTCAAGTTCAAGCACGGCTCAAGGTGGTTTGGATGAATTATCCCCGCTCTTACCACACAAGCTAAGCCATAAAGAAAAAGCGGCTGCCAGTAAATATAGCTACACGCCTAAATACAAAGTACAACAGGTTGAAATCATTACTCCTAAAAACAGAAACCCCGTTAAGGTTTCTCTTGATCTTGTCAATTCAAAGAACGCCATTACAGCATCAATGCAAACAC
>CAYGPY010000017.1:0-19823 GCA_964351765.1 uncultured Vampirovibrionales bacterium | reverse complement strand
CATTAAAGATGTATTGCATTTCACGTTTTTCAACGTGGGCGCTTTCTACTTTTTCACCCGCTCTAAAGGTTTTCTCAACGGTTTGGCCTGTTTCCACATTTCTAAGCTTGGTACGAACAAAGGCCGAGCCCTTGCCGGGCTTAACGTGCAAGAATTCAATGACCTGCATCAGCTTGCCATCCACTTTGATGGTGACGCCGGTTTTAAAATCGTTGGAAGAAATCATGGAGGGGGTTCCTATGGTCTTGTGTTGCTATTGTTTCAGATTAAAGTTGCGTTTAATCTACCTGACTTGGAAAGGCGTTCCGTTTAAGATAGATTATCACAATAGAGCCGAATGGAATATAGTGACTCGCAATCAGGCGAGACGCGCACGACTAAGCCCTTGATAATGAGTTTTACGTTAGATTATGGTGACCCAACCCTCAAATCAGCAGCAGATTTTTGTTGATGTCAGTGCACTTGAAACGCTGGCTTTAACTGCCGAGCGCTTGGCAAGCGTGGTAAAACCCGGTGATATTATTGCCTTAGATGGTAATTTAGGTGCGGGCAAAACGACGTTTGTGCAGGCTTTTGGCCATGCCTTGGGGATTAAAGAAAAAATTGTGAGCCCTACGTTTGTGCTGATTCATGAGTATGAATTGGGCAAAACACCCTTGATTCATATTGATTTATACCGTCTTGGCGAAGCGCAAGCCGATAGCCTTGTCGATGAAATCGCCACGCATCAGGCCGAAGCCAGAAGTGTGATTTGCGTGGAATGGGCGCATTTGTCTCAAGCACTGCAATCACTTGTAACGCATTTTATAAGCATTGCTGTAGAACAACTTGATGCAACTAACGCTGCGAGCTGTTGCGATAACGAGACTCATCAGCACGATATCGCGAAAGAAACCCGCATGATGACCATTAAAACAACCTCGGAGGCCGTGTTGGATGCCTTCCATTAATAACCCAGCCACATTAACCACACTGTGGATTGATACCACCAGTAATGTGATGGCGCTCGGCTTATCCAAAGAGGACGCTCTAATTGCCTCGTTGGTTGAGCAATCTACCTCGCACCGATATCATTCGGCGATGCTGATTCCTAAAGTGCGGGATTTATTGCGCGAGCATACGATGGTGCCTAAAGACATTCAGGCGATTGGCGTGAATGTGGGCCCTGGGAGTTTTACGGGGATTCGGACGGGCTTAACGGTGGCGCGTATTATGGCGCAATTTAACGCCGATACCCCGCTTGCGATGTTTGCCTTTAATAGCTTTGAGCTGATTGCAGCAGGGATGTCTGGGACGGACTCTACCAGTGATGAAGTTATTACGGTTGCCTTGGATGCCTTGCGTGATCGTGAGTATTCAGCCACACTGAGTATCAAAGCAGGTGTCCCTGTTTATACGAGTGAGCCTGTACTTCAGCCGATTCAAGAGGGTCTTGAACCTGATTTTTCTACGTTGCCTGAGAATCCGGTTGCGGTGATGCATCAGTTGGTTCAGCAATCGGCCCAAAGCTATCAAAAACCATGGCAAGACGTGGTGCCCCTGTATATTCAGGAGCCCAACATTACGATCAAAAAAGCCAAGGTAACGACGTCGACGACTTAGTGAAGTCCTTCAATGCCTAGATACACATAGGTTGCGTTGGCCTCGTGGACTTTGGCCAGATCAATTTGGCCTTGCTCACGATAAACCTTGGCGAGATTTTGGTTTATTTGAATCCGGTTTGGGTGGTTCTCAGGTAAGGCCGCTTCGGCGAGTGCCAATGATTTTTTGAGATGCGTTTCGGCGAGCTCTAGTTTTCCTTCACGGCGTTTTAATTCACCCATAATATTTAAAGCAGTATAGTAGCCAGCCAATGAATATTTGTAGGATCCTTTTTGAGAGTACTTATATTTTTTAAGATTTTTTTCGAGCGTGGAGCCCATTGAGATGGCCTCTTGCAAGCGCATCTCGGCTTCTTGGCTGTTTCCGTTCTCAAGTTGCATCCCAGCTAAATTGGCAAGGGCCGTCATCACAGGGCCCTTGGCGTTTGCCATGCGTCCTATGTTAATCACACGAATATAAATCTGGCGCGCTTGAAGTTGCTTGCCCGTAATATCAAGGGCCACCGCTGTATCATTTTGAGCGGCTAACACTTCAGAGCTATCAGCCGATAGCGCATTTTCAAGAATGAGTGAGGCTTGCTCGTACACGTGTACGGCTTTGTTGTACTGGTTTAAGTCACTCAATACGTCCGCATTGATTTTAAGCGCACGGCCATAATCGACCGTGTCGGGGCCACTGTGCTTTAATTCAAAGTCGATTAAATTTTGACTCGCCGTTAACGCCTCTTCAGGCTTGTTGTTGTGCAGGTATAAATCAATCAGGGTTTGTGTGGCCCACATGGTATATTTTTGCCCAACGGCCAATTGTTTTTCATATTTTTCAATGGTTTTGGTATCGTTAGACCGGTTTTTTTTATGGCGGTGAAGTTGCTTCTCGCTTTTCTCAACGTCAGTGCGTGCGAGTTTTTCAAGTTTTTCAAATGTTTTCACTGCTTCCCACTGGGTGTTACTTTTAATGTGATTAAACCCCTCTTCAAGCAACTCGTCATAAGAGGCGTTACTCACATCGTTTAAGCCGCCAAGCCCTAATATCGGGCTTGAGGCGCATCCGGCAAATCCGCTTAGCATTAGTGTAGCAAACAGCAACACTAAAACACGGTTAGGGTGTGAGGCCGTTAAGGCACGATACGCATTCGAGAAGAATGAAGATAACATAAGTAATGAGTGCTCCAGAATTGATTAGAACCGAAACGCGATAGCCGTCTCCATTCAGATTTTGTCGTGTGTTTAAGCCCACCTTAAAAACGAGGCATCAAAATGACAGGGGATGAAAAATCGAGGAACGTGTTTGAAAAACGTGGGGAAATAAGGTGGATACTTTTATTAAACCGTTTTTAGCGGTCTTTCGTATCCCCTCCAAAGTTGAAATTCTGGAGCATCTGATTCATCATCATGTCGCTCATCATGCTGGGATCCATGGCTGGGGTAGTGCGCCCGTTTTGTTGGTTTTGGCCCGCGTTTTGCTGCATGCTTTGCATCATCATCATGGTTGCCATTGGGTTGTTGTTCATCCCACTAGCAGCGTTACTACCGGGGTACGAGCCCATACCACCCATCATATTTTGCATCATCATCAGCTGTTGCATCTCGGGTGACATCATCGGTGATACGGCGTTAGCAGGATTCGTGGCTTGGGTGTTGGTGGGATTGTAACCTTGATTAGGGCTTTGATTGTTTTGGGTGCTCGGCATATAGCTAGCCCCTGTGCGAGCTGATTGTATTTGGCGTGCTGCTTCAGCGGCCGTTACACTGCCAGAGAGGGGTTTAGGTAAGTTGGAGGTGAATGGGGTTGATGGTGCTACCGTTGTGTATTGACGCGTATCATCAGCGGTCGCATCCGGCTTAGACTCTTTTTTATGTTTAAACAGTTTGCTTAGTTTAGGGGGTGGATCGAGCTTTTGACTGCTGTGGGGCAGATGACGCAGGCCAATCTCACTAAGGCGAGCCGTATCATGATTGGGGGTGAGTAAAATAATTTCTTCATAATGCTTACGCGCCATTGCCACACGGCCAAGCTGCGCTTCAGAAATAGCAAGGTAGTAGGTAATGCGTGTGTTTTCAGGTGAACGCTTGTGCAGTGTGTTTAGCATTTTTTCGGCCTCAACATACTTGCCCTCACGATACAGTTGAATACTGGCTTCGAGTGAGGCACCATAGGCAGGTGCTGAGGCAGTAGATGAAGAATTGGGTGCTGTTGTTTGGGACGACGGATGCTGGTTAAGCGGTGGTAAGGTTTGGGCTTGTGATGGTGCTGTATAACTGACCGGCGTATAGGTTGCTGGGGCCTGTCGTAGTCGTACTTTAACTGTATCAGCGTCTTTATTAAAAGGCTTTTTAACGGTGTTTACCGTGGCACTCATGGTGTTTTTGGTGGCTTGTTTCATATCCTGCCAACCAAAGGCGTCGGCCTGTAGAACGTGAAGAGGAATGGAAAGACACAGCAAGGAGGCCATCAAGCTTAGTTTGGATAAGCGTGGTTGCTTTAAACGCTGTTTAAATGCATTCAACATAACAAAAGGTCTTCCTAACGGGGTTGCATACTGTCTTCACAGATCGTGCTCTGTTTTCAGTATATGCCGTTTTTAGGAAAATGCAGACCTATATATATAGTATCTTTTACGGGTCTTCCTAGGGAATTGGCTAGGAAATAAGCGCTTTCATGGTTTTTACAGCCTCGCCCAAGCCTACAAACACCGCGTCACTCACTAGGCTGTGGCCAATGTTGAGTTCGTTGAGTTTTTCTAAAACTAAGATGGGCGCTACGTTATGGGTATTTAGGCCGTGACCTGCGTTTACTTCAATTTCTAAGCTCACTGCGTGTGAGGCGGCTTCTTTCAGGGCATCCAATTCCGTTTGGTAGTTCCCTGACTCAAAGGCCTCACAGTAGGGGCCGGTGTGGAGTTCAATAATACCTGCTCCCACAGCTTGGCTCGCATCAATTTGTTTCGTATCCGCATCAATAAACAGACTCACTAAAATACCCGCATCGTTGAGCTGTTTAATATTGGGGGTGAGTTGCTCGGCAAACTGAATGACATCCAAGCCGCCTTCGGTTGTAAGCTCTTCGCGTTTTTCGGGCACAAGGGTTACCATATAAGGCTTTAACTCTAGGGCAATGCGCACCATCTCAGTGGTGTTGGCCATTTCCATATTCAGGCGTGTGCCAATACGTTCTTTTAATCTGCGCATATCCTCATCGCGGATGTGGCGACGGTCCTCACGCAGGTGGGCCGTAATGCCATCGGCACCATTGGCTTCAGAAAGGAGTGCTGCTTCAATGGGGCACGGATAGCTCCCGCCACGTGCATTACGTAAGGTGGCTACGTGATCAATATTAACGCCGAGTTTTGCCATGGTGTTCAAGACTTTCAGATTAGCGTGTACATAACACAGAGAGTTAAACATTTGATATCAGTAGAGGGTTGTTTGGCACCCATAGGTGCTGCTAAAACTATGGCTGAAATAACCGCTTCCTTCAACCAGAGGAGCTCAATTGTAACGAACTCGAAACACCTTAAATGGACGATCATACGTGCGTTTTAATAACTTTTTTACATTGCTTGGAGGGCTCATCTTTGTCCCCGAATCCCATTTCTGGTAGGATTAACAGGTTATATAGAGGTAGAGTTTCTTCACACTTCGTAATGATTGAATAATCGTTTAAGAAGCCACCTTTGATTCATTTTTAGTTAGATTGCTGTGTAGTTAGATATAATGTTTCCACAATTGGGAACTTCGCATTATGTATCGAGTCCTAACGTAGACGAAAAAGAAATAAAGTTTGAAAACAGTTTGTTTGAACGCTTTGATTCGCAGGCTAGTTATTACCACTTAATCGCACTGGATACCCGTGCAGAGTACAGGATATTATCTTTATGACGAATAAACCGTCTTCTATGTTGATCGTAATCGGTTTAACCAAAAAAGTGGTTAAAAGCACGGTACAACAGTGTCGCTCCTTTAAAGCGATCGTTACCAATGATCCGTTTTTATTACCCGTGAGCTTGGTGTTAACGGTAGGCGCTATTTTTACGCTGTACTCCCAAGCAGACGTGAGTCCTTTATCAACAGAGTCTGAAAAGGCGTTGGCCACACTGAGTGCTAAACGCAGTGTGATGTGCTTGAAAAGTTCTCTAGCCTTGGTGATGTGACGTATTTGGCAACACAAAATTACCAAACAGCCACCATTCATCAAAGTAAAATGGCGTTGTTGCAGGGCTATGCACGTAGCTTTTATGAGCTAAACACCGTACTATCGGCGATGGACAATGAAGGCCATGGCTATGATATTGAATTGGCTGTTGATGATGCGGATGATTACAATCCAGATATGGCAACCTTTGTGAGCTTGCAAAGCCCTGTAAAAAACCCATTGATCTTTTCGGCCTTTGGTCATCGTGGTGGCCGTCGTCACTCGGGTATCGATTTTTCGGCACCGATTGGCACCGGCATTTATGCGGCTGAATCAGGTACTGTGATTCAATCAGGCTGGCATTACGGTTACGGCTATATGGTTACCGTGCAGCATCCCGATGGTTTGCAAACCCGTTACGCGCACTGCTCACGCATGTTAGTTAAAGAAGGCGACTATGTTCGCCGTGGTGAAATGATTGCCAAAGTGGGTATGACAGGACGTTCCACAGGACCTCATTTACACTTTGAGTTATTGGCTTCGGGCAAAGCGGTTAATCCAGAGCGCTTTTTAGATAACACAGCCTTGGCTTACTATGCCCCATTAAAAGATGGCAAAATTGATATCTCTGAGCATGACCAGAAGAAGCCAACCGCCTTTGATGCCATCGCTAGTTTTGCGTCGAACATCACCAAGGGCAAAAAGAAATCGGAAGAGGCCGTTGTTGAGGTGATTGAAGAAGATGAAACCTATGCCACGATGATGGTGGAAGTGGTTGAAGACGTCCCTGAAGATCGTCAGGTCATGATTTTAAACGACAAGGGCGAATTTGTTCCTGCCCCAGGCTCACCTAAGAAAACCGTCCGTCGTGTGCTAAAGCGTGTGCTTAAGAAAGATGCGGTTGCATTACAATCCTCAACCAAATCTTCGATTGGCTCGTCATATTTAAGTAGTGCTTCTCGTCCTACGACTAAAAATAAACATGCCGATAAGAAACCAGCAGCATCAACACAAGCACCTGAAAAAACAGCATCTCACCCAACACCGCCTGAACCCGTTGTAACACCCGCTCAAGAGAATGATGCTGATTTAGTTGGCCCACCAGCGCCATCACAAGAGTCTGAAGCGAATCACTCCTAAGTTGTGCGCTGTATCGCTCGTGTCGCTTTTTGGTTGCAAGCTTAGTCATCAATCACTGCATGTTTGCGATAGAGTGATAGTACGATGAAGGACTACTATCGCATATTAGAAGTGCACCCTGAAGCAAGTCAGGAGATGATCACCAAGGCGTACCGAGTATTGGTACGTCAATATCATCCTGATACCTACCATACGAGTAAGAAAGCCCGTATGGAAGAGCAAATGAAGGCGTTGAACGAGGCGTACAATACGCTCTCGGATAAAAACTTGCGTGCTCGCTATGATAGAAAATGGCAGTCGTATCTTGCGAGTAATCCAGCTTCAAAAAAATCAACACGTTCTACAGCATCTAAAAACAACTCGCCTGAAAATGTTATGGCTGCATTAAAAAATGTGGCCAAATGGTTTATGATGGCCGCGCTTTTCTTTTTGGGTCTTCGGTTTTTGTTTGCCGGTGTTTTACGAGCCTTGTTTATTAGCCCGTTTGGTAAACTGATTGTTTTAATGGGCGTGACGTTCTGGCTGTTTAAAATCCGTCAAGCACGTAACAAACCCTCGGTTGAGTAATTGTGGTAATTCGATTTAATGGCAAAGCAAACATCACAACCGCCTAAACGGATTCTCATTGTTCCGTTGCGTTATATCGGTGACACTGTTGTGTCGGTGCCTTTGATTAGAGAAATGCGACAGCGCTTTCCTGACGCACTCATTGATGTATTGGTTTCACCCGCTTCTGAGCAATTACTGGCACATTGCCCGTATGTGAATACCCTTCTTCCGGAGCCGTCTTCGCGGGGACTCTCAAAATTGAGCGATACGCTCCGTCTGGTTAAAGAGAATAATTACACGTATCTCGTCACCCTCAGAAAATCATTTACGATGGCCTTACTGGGTATGCTAGCGGGTATTCCAAATCGGTTTGGCTATGATAAGCAACGCTATCCGTTTGGCTTTAAGCGTTGGGGCTTAGGGTTAACAAAATCAGTGCGATACCCATCACTGCGAACCGAAACTCCACAAACCCTCAGTCATTTGTCGATGCTGTCGTTGTTTAACCCATCAGATAAAACAACATCTTCTGAAATAAATTCCTCGCTAGAGCTTTGGACGGATGACGTGGATCAGCAACGTTTGAATGCGTGTTTGGTAGAGTTGGGATTGGACGTAACGACATTTAATTTCGATAACGCCGTGGTGGTGAATGTGACGAGCGCAAGTCATGGTAAAAATATTGCGCTAGAAAAATTTATTCCCGCCATTCAACGTGTGTTACGCAACGGAAAAACAATATTTTTTACGGGCATTAAAGACGACGTCTCTCAATACGAAACACTGATTCGATTAGCAAGCTTAGAGCACGCGGTTTCTAATAAAACTGTGGTGAACTTGGCAGGGAAAACCAACTTGCGACAAACCGTGGCGCTCTATCAAAGGGTGCCAATGATGCTAACGGTGGATTCGGGCCCCATGCACTTGGCAGCCGCAGCGGGTATTAAAAACATTGTAGGCGTGTTTGGCCCTACCAATGACGTGCAATGGCAGCCATGGTTTGGTGATCAAAGTCTTGGTGAACAATCAAAAGCAAACCAAAGACGCTTTGAACCTGTCTTTGTCGATCTGCCATGTCGGCCTTGCTATGCCAAAATTTGCTCGCACAACAATTGCAGGGTCACAATGACGGCTGATCAAATTGATGTGGCTATGACGAAGCTATCTAGTTGATGGTAGAACTTAGCTCGAAGATTGGTAGGTAAATCGCAACCGCGATGCCGCCAACAATTGCACCAATCACAACAATCATAATCGGTTCAATTAAAGTGGTTAGTGTTTCAACCGAACGATCCACTTCTTGATCCAGAAAGTCAGCTGACTTGTTGAGCATTTCTTCCATTTGGCCGGTTTCTTCACCAATGGCAATCATTTTAACAACCATTACGGGGAAAACTTCAGATTTTTCTAAAGGCCGTGATAAGGTGCCCCCTTGAAGTAAGCTGTCTTTGGCTTTTTCAAAGGCGGTACGCAGTACATAGTTATCCACCGTGCCTGAAGCGGTTGCTAAGGCTTCGGTGAGTGAGACACCCGCACCAATAACAGTACCCAGTGTTCTTACAAAACGACTAACGTAGACCTTGCGCAGTACATCACCAATGAGAGGCATGGTCAGCAACCATTGATCAACAAAGGGTTTTCCTTCACCACGACGAAAGACTTCAAACCAAAAGCCAAAACCTGCACCACATAGGATTAAGGTGACGAGTACAACGGGGTTACTTAGAAAGTCACTAATAGCAATCAATGCTCGCGTAGGTGCAGGTAGCTCGGCTCCAAAACCTGCAAAGAAACTGCTGAACATTGGAATAACAAAGATCATAATAATGGCAACAACAGCGATAACAATAAACACGGTAACTGCTGGATAAACGAGCGCACCCACAACCTTGCCTTGTAAGATCATGAGTTTTTCAAGTAAGTCTGCAAGACGGGCACAAATGCTATCCATCTCACCACTGACTTCACCGGACTTCATCATGTTGATGTAGAGGCGTGAGAATACTTTTGGGTGCTTAGCCAAGGCCGCACTGAAGGATTCACCGGCAATAACATCCGAACGGACTTGCTTGAGAATGGCTTTTAATTTTTTGTTTTCGGTTTGTTGCTCTAGTAAGAACAAGCCTTCAATCAATGGAATACCGGCATCAAGAAGTACATACAACTGCTGCGTCATAATATTCACGTCTTTTAGTTTAACGGTACCTGATACCAGTTCGCCAATAATAGGAATCTCTTCAATCATGCTGGTTACTTGCCCAACAGAGTGATCCTCATTGAGACTCGTTGGGATTTGACCTTGCGTGCGCAATACTTCTTTGGCTTCTCGTAAGTTGAGCGCCTCAATCCGACCCTCAACAAATTTGTGAGTGCTTTGGTCAAGTGCTTCGTAAATATAATAAGGCATAACTGTTTTTAAACCTCTGGGTTGGATTTTTAGTTTAAATTCTTGGTTTTTAATTTTAGATTTTTATTAATGGTGTCTATACTTCAAGCTCAACACCCAGTACACGCGTGATTTCTTCAACGGTGGTGAGTCCCGATAAGACTTTGCGCTTACCGTCCATTGCAAGTGTGAGCATTCCGTGTTTCACGGCAGCATCTTGAATGGCGTAGACTGAGGCTCCGGCATCAATGAGTTCTTGCACCTCGCGGTTCAAGTTCATAATTTCATACAGGCCAACACGACCGTCATAACCGGTGTCTTCGCAACGGTCGCAACCATCGCCTTTATATAAGGTAACGGGTTTGCTGTCATCGGTAGGCATTTTAAGCAATTGCTTTTCTTCTTCATTGGCTTCATACGAGGTTTTGCATTTAGGACAAATACGACGTACGAGTCGTTGGGCAAGAATACCAATAATGGCCGAGCTTACCAGATAGTTGGGTGCGCCCATTTCGAGTAATCGTGTTACGGTTTTGGCCGTGCTGTTGGTGTGCAAGGTACTAAATACCAAGTGACCGGTGAGCGCAGCGTGAATGGCCGATTCAAGTGTTTCTTCATCACGAATCTCACCAACCATCACAACATCGGGATCTTGACGTAAGATGGCACGCAAGCACATCGAGAAGGACAAGCCTGATTTATGCGAGACTTGCGTTTGGTTAATACCGGGTAAGGGGTATTCCACCGGATCTTCAATGGTGGTAATGTTACGCACGGGTGAATTGATTTCACGTAGGCATGAATAGAGTGTGGTTGTTTTACCTGAACCGGTGGGTCCGGTTACCAAAATAATACCGTGTGGTGCTTTAATCATCTTACTGATACGGCCTACTTCATCGCTGGTTAGACCGAGCTTTTCTAATCCGCCTGAAGTTGCAGTCGGTTTCAAAATACGAATAACGATCTTCTCACCAAACTGAACAGCCAGCGAGTTAACACGCATATCAATATCAACACTGCCTACACTCAATTTCATACGGCCATCTTGAGGACGACGACGTTCGGCAATATCCATACCGCTTGAGACTTTAATACGCGAGGTAACCGCACCCGACATTTTACGAGGAATACTGTGGACTTCACGCAAGATACCATCGATACGAAAACGAACGAGTAGACGCTCTTTTTGTGGTTCTAAGTGAACATCGGATGCATCGCGTTCAATGGCTTCATACAAAATTGAGTTTACCAACTGTACAACCGGCGCATCATCGGCAGCCATCTCTGCTTCTAGTTCAGCAGTAAGGCTATCACCATAAATATCACCGTGGGCAATGTTTTCCTCCATCGCTGCTAATGCTTCATCACTACTGGCGCGCTTGGCATAAAAGCGATCGAGTAAGGTGGCGAGTTCCTTGTGTGTTGAAACACGTGGAATAGGACGATAGCCTGTTAAGAGTGCAATTTCATCTAAAACCTGAAGGTTATCAGGACGGGCCATAATAACTTCCATACGTTTGTGTTGCTCATCCACAGATAAAGGCACAACCATATGACGTTTAATAAAGTCACTTGGAATAAGCTTCATGGCTTCTTCCGTTAATTCCATTTCACTGGTATCAACGTATTTAAGACCGTGAAGAATGGCGAGTGCTTTACCTAGATCTTGATCGGTTACGTAGCCGAGTTTAACCAACACGGCACCCAAGGGTTTACCTGTTGCTCGGCCTTCATTTAAGGCACGTTCGAGTTCTTGTGATGTTACAAACCCGTTTTCAACCAGAACATCACCAATACGCTTGGGTTGATTGCTAACTGGAGGTATTGAGAGTGGCACTGCTTGAGCCGCTGCCCGTGGTGTTGGCGCTGCTTGCTCAGGGGTTGGGATTTCTTGAGGTGTGGTTGATTCTGCTGGCGTCACGTTAGTATAAGGCGACATAAACTTAGAGTCTGTCGTCGGCGTTACTGTGGGTGTTGCTGGCGTATCAAGCTGGCCCGGCACAGGTGAACCTTGATTCTGGGCGAGTTGATCAAAATCGACATCGTTTAGATTGAAACTCAACTCATCCGCCTCATCCGTAGCCGAGAAGTCCATCTCAGGAAAATCAGGATCCTGCGCCTTTAAGACATTTGTCTCGTTAACAGATGCTGGGATTGCATCTGTGGCGTTAGGGTTCGGTGGGTTATTGGGTGCATTGTTCATAGCGTGGCTCAATGGGTGTCTTCCTTAACGATTAGTTCGAGTGAATCGTGATATCTACAATAGATTGGGTCAAATGCGTTGATGCTTATCTCTAAACATAGAGACGAGCACGGCTCTTTTAAGTAAGATAATAAGAGCGCTCTATATCATTCTTCGGCAAGTTGCTGGTATTCTTGAATAGTATTGAGCAAAATATGCAGGCAGAAACGCCTTTAATCATCTTGGTTTTGAAAATATCATCCATATAGATGAGACTGGTTTTTTGCCATATGAGATAAATCGAATCCAGGGCTGTTATGACAAACGACATCACACGACAATCTACGATGACGCTCACTGCTTTCTATCATGCCTTAAAGCAGCAGTTATCAACTTGCAGTGTGTCGCCAGAACAGTCTGAGGCCGAGGCAAAGCAGCTGCTTTTTGCTTGCTTTGCTTTGTCGGTAACGGATGTTATGACGGATGGAAATGAACCAATGAACTCGTTGAAGGGTTTTTCTGAAGAGGCTTTACATCAGTGTGCAGCCTTTGTGGAACAGCGGATGACTCAACAAATACCACTGCAGTACCTACTGAAAGAAGCGTCGTTTTATGGGTTATCGTTTAAGGTAACGCCTGCCGTGTTGATTCCTCGGCCGGAAACAGAATTATTGGTAGAACGTGCTTTGCAAGAGATTGAGACGCGACATCAAGAGAAACCAGAGCAGCTTATTCGAATTCTGGATATTGGAACGGGGTCTGGTTGTATTGCTGTGACCTTGGGTGCCGTGTTATCAGCAAAACATCCCAATCGGTCTTATCACATCACAGCCCTCGATATTTCATCGGAGGCGATTGTGATTGCTGAAGAGAACGCCGCGCGCCACCACGTAGACATCACGTTTTTAGAGAGCGACGTGTTTTCAGCGCTGGATAATGAGGCCGAATTTGATGTAATTCTTTCTAATCCGCCGTATGTGGGTTTGGATGAAAAAAAAACCATGCAACCCGATGTGTTAGTGCATGAGCCACATACGGCCTTGTTTGCCGATGTGGTGAAACCAGAGTGGGGACGCTTTGGGTTTTATGAGCAATTTGCGCGTGAGGCCAATAATTATCTAGCACCCAGTGGTATTGCGATCTTAGAATTTGGTACGCAAATGAAAACCCCACTCGAAACATTATTTGTTCAAGCAGGGTTTTTGTCAGTTGAGTTTATAAAAGATTATGCTGGGTGTGATCGGTTTGTTGTGCTGGGCATTTAATAACGAGCGAGTCGTTTTAACCAACCAAATCGATATCAGGAACCATGCCATTGGGCTTGGCGTAAGTGTGGTGCCACATGGTTTTTGGATGTGTGTTTTCCTGCTGAGGATATACACTTGTTTCAAATGAGATAAGTTGAATGCCTTCATCAAGAGGCTCAGTATGATGAATAAAGCTTTTTAATCCGTTTTTAAATTTATACAGATCGCCAGTTTGACCGTCTTCATTAGTATGACGGGTAGGCACAGGAATGTCGGCATCAGTGAGTAAGGAGCGTTGTTCCATAACACCACGGTGGCTTTTCTTGGCAATCACCGCACCCGCTTTAAGCTTGCTGATATGAACATCGCCGAATAAAATAGGATTGAAATTCATTGAGTGTTACCTTTTTATTTCTCTGTGTTGTTTACTAAAACCGTTTTAGGGGCACCAAAAAACTCAAGTAGTTTTCTTAAAGGGCCTCTTTTTGAAACCACCTTAGGGGGATTTAATTCACTGATGCCTTCTACATAACCTTGTTCATCAATCTGGAATGTTTCAGCACGATGACGACCACTGCCATCTAAATTCCGTGGGCTATAAACAGTAAGGTTCACATCAATCAAATCAACGAGGGCTGTTTCATCGTTACTGTAACGAAGCCCTGTGTGAAGAATGTGAGACTTTATAGGCGCAGGCATTTTATCGGTATACACTTCTTTTCCAGGTTTAATTTCACTAAAGTGCATGCGGCCAAACTGAATGGCTTGAGAAGAGAGAGGCGTCATTAGGTATTTCCTTCAGGTGTTTGTGATTCTAAAAATAGTGCCGCTTCTTCAGCAATCGAAGCCATGGGATCTGAGACGAGTTCAAATTCTTTAATCACCCCATCGCGAGCGCGAGTATGAAATGTGTCGGCGGTGTTGGTATCAAAGTTATCCATCAAAATGGCGGTGTCACGTACACCACGGTCATAATCATTAAGGCTAAGCTGACTGTGCCATATCTTGCCTCGCACGTTTGTGGCGGTTTCATAGAAAAACACACCATCATCACTAATGGTTTTGATGTGCTCAGAAAGAACCACGTCTTCGTTTACCTTAGACAGTAAACCCGTTTGCTTATTGCGAATTACCGCCCCTTTTTTCAGGCGGTCAATAGGCACGTTACCAAATTTGGGTAACAAAAAAGGCGAGAGTGGCATCATATAAATAACCCGTTCGATTGGAGATAGAGTGAGTGATTTTAAAAGCAGCTTCGATTGGCCGGATGGATAAGCAGATTCGCTTAATTGTCTCTATAAAGGAATTAACTATTTGATACCTCTAATAAACTACAAAAATAACAACCATACTAGTTTTCTGATATCACGGGTATATCCGTTTTTTATATTTTGTTACCTGATGACACCCTTAATTTTGTGACCCGTTATTGGGTCGATAGGCTTGTTTGGAATTCTTAAAAGATTCTAAAGAACACTGATACTAGCGCGTTTTTGCGTTAATGTGTTCAATACAGACGTGTTAGAGCAAGATGCTGTTTAATTCTGAAATTAACGCATTGCACTGACCGATAGCATTACACATTTTTTGAACTGACATAAATACATAAGGAATGATTACATTATGGGAAAAGTTGTTGGAATTGACTTAGGTACAACAAACAGCGTTGTGGCCGTTATGGAAGGTGGTAAACCCACCGTTATTGCAAACGCCGAAGGCAACCGCACCACCCCTTCGATTGTGGGCTTTTCTAAAACCGGTGAAAAACTGGTTGGTTTGCTCGCTAAACGTCAGGCGGTTATGAACCCCGATCGCACCATTGCGAGTAACAAGCGTCATATGGGTACCGATTTTAAATTTACCGTGGATGGCAAAGACCATACACCACAAGAAATCTCATCGATGATTTTGCGTAAGCTGGCCGATGATGCCAGTAAGTACTTGGGTGAAAAAGTAACCCAAGCCGTTATTACGGTTCCCGCTTACTTTAACGATAGTGAGCGTCAAGCTACTAAAGATGCAGGTAAAATTGCCGGTCTTGAAGTACTTCGTATTATTAACGAACCAACCGCAGCGGCTTTGGCTTATGGCCTAGAGAGCAAAGCGGACGAGAAAATCCTTGTTTTTGACTTGGGTGGCGGTACGTTTGACGTGTCGATTCTTGAAGTTGGTGACGGCGTATTCGAAGTCAAATCAACCAGTGGTGATACCAAACTCGGTGGTGATGACTTTGATGAAATGGTTATGAACTGGCTGATTGACGAGTTTAAAAAGCAAGAAGGCATTGACTTGCGTAACGATAAGCAAGCCTTACAGCGTGTTAAAGAAGCCGCTGAAAAAGCTAAATGTGAGCTTTCTACTGTGATGGAGGCCAGTATTAGTCTTCCGTTTGTAACGGCTGATGAAAATGGTCCTAAGCACTTAGAGATGACCTTAACCCGCAGTAACTTTGACGCGCTAACCAAAAGCTTGGTTGACCGTTGCCGTAAGCCTGTTGAGCAAGCCTTAAGTGATGCTGGCTTGAGCCCTTCTGATATTGACGAAGTGGTTCTTGTTGGCGGTTCAACCCGTATTCCAGCGGTGAAAGAACTCGTTAAGTCCTTAACTGGTGGTAAAGATCCAAATCAAGGCGTTAACCCTGATGAAGTGGTTGCCATTGGTGCTGGTATTCAGGGTGGTGTGCTTGCTGGTGAAGTGAAAGACATCGTTCTATTGGATGTCACCCCATTATCACTGGGTATCGAAACCTTGGGTGGCGTGATGACCAAACTGGTTGACCGCAACACAACGATTCCGGTTCGCCGTAGTGAAGTGTTCTCAACGGCTGAAGACAATCAAACCAGTGTTGATGTACACGTACTTCAAGGTGAGCGTCCTATGTCTCGTGATAACAAGAGCTTGGGTCAGTTCCGTCTAGAAGGCTTGCCGCCAGCTCCACGTGGTATTCCTAAGGTTGAAGTAACCTTTGACATTGATGCCAATGGTATTGTGAACGTAAGTGCGAAAGATCAGGCGACTGGCAAAGAGCAAAAAATTACCATTCAAAACTCAACCAACTTGAGTGATGATGAAATCGATACCATGGTGAAAGAAGCCGAAGCCAACCGCAGTTCTGATGAAGAAGCGAAGAAAGACATTGAGCTGAAGAACAATGCCGATAGCTTGTGCCACAGTGCTGAGAAGCAATTGAACGACCTTGGCGATAAAGTGACTGAGGACGAGCAAAAGAAAATTCGTGAACAAGTAGATGCCTTGCGTAAAGCCATTCAGGACAACAACAAGGAAGATCTTCAAAAGCTTCACGATGAACTTCAGGAAACAGTTTACGCTGTAGCGACCAAAGCCTACGAAGCTGCTGAAGCTGGTGGTGGCGATGATTCTGATGGCGGTGACGCCGGTGGATCGGGTGATGATGCCGCTGCGGATGAAGACATCGTTGATGCTGAATTCAAGCCATCCGACGAAGGCGCTGCTGTTTAAGCGTCAAGACGTCTAAGTTTAAAACTAGTTAATGATATTAAGCTCCCGTTTGCATTCTGCAGACGGGAGCTTTTGTTTGCCTTATTATAAGTATCGATAAGTAAGGGGATTAATAGAAGAAAGAGGGATTATTATGATGACTTTAAATTCAGTAACGTTTTCAGCCAATGCAAATCAACAACGCAAGGCCGTTGTTAATAGTAATGTTGGGCAAAATAAAACCGACTTAGCGACGGTTCGCCGTAAGATAGACTCAGTTCAACGTACCTTTGAACGTGCTAATGCTCCTACTGTGGTTGATAGTGTTGCTTTATTAGCAACCATGTTGGAACGTACCAATGCGTCCATTGCGGCCTTGAGTGAATCTGTATTTAAGCGATAGGTTTTTAGTGAAATATATTGAAGGAATAAACAGATGAGACCAACCCATTTTGGTAACCAACAACGGAGTTACTTTGTACCGACTGTTGAGAAGACAGGCTTTAATCAGATTAAACAAAGTTTAGCCCTTTCTAATCAAAATGCTCGAACAACACTGGATTGGACAACAAAGTCTAAAGGTGACATGGGGCCAAGGTCAATCAGAAATGGGAATCTTGTCGCAATTCATAATTTAGCAAACGCAGTCGTCCGTCTTCAAAGTGCGATGACGAGTTTAGTAACGCAAATGCAACCCTACGAAGATCCCAATGATATTCTTTAAAAAAATACAAATTTACGGAGAAAAAGTATGACAGTCTATTTTGGTAACCAACCCACATCTCAACACTCAGGGCAATATTTTGTACCTACGGTAAGGCCACAAGCACCTGAGATTTTACAGAGGTATTTATCTCAGTTTAAAGATGAGTTTGTTAAGCAAAAAGTGGCAGATGTCTATGGAGAAAGACAGAGCTATAATGCACAACAGGCATTCAACGCTCATTCCATAGCAAACTTAGTACTCGCCCAGCATGTTCAGGGGTTATACGACACTTTAAATATTTTAGTGGCTAATATGCAGCCTTATGAAAACCCCGACGAGATGCTTTAATCACGAACTTATGTCTAAGAGGTATACATCATGACAATTCATTTCAGAGGCCAAAGCCAAGGTGCTACGCCTAACTTTTATACACCGCGCTTAACCCCACAGGCTCAGAAAACTGCCTCACAGGCAACTCAAGTTAGTGTCCAGCAGGTTCAGGGTGTGATGCAAAAATTGGTTCAAGGTCAGCCGGGCAATCAAACGGCAGTCAATAATTTTTTGGCTGAGCAAATCGCCGAGCTCGGTGTTGCGGTGTCCAAAAATACGGTGGCCTTGCGAGAGATTTTAGGTAGTTTGCGCCCACAGTAGACTCTGTTTTTAGTTTCCAATAAAAAACCCGCTTGTCTTGTCGAGGGACTAGCGGGTTTAAGTTTAAAAAAACTTTTGAGTAGAGTCGTCGAAGTCGTAAAGTCGAAGTTAAAAAAGTCGTTTAAGTCGTAAGGGGTAAAAGTAGTCGTTTGGAAGTAGTCGTAAAATAAATCTGTTGAAAGCAATGAATGCTTTACCTAAATGCTCTTTGCTCTCTCTATACGCATAAAAACAATCAATAGGGTTTTGATGCTAGTTTGTAACGGGTCTGTTACAAAGAGAGGTCTTTAAGAGTGAGTAATCGTTGTTTATAGCATCTTTCGGGGAATTATCATTTGGGAATAACTGGATCTGGTTTACACTAAAGACAGAGTTTAGGATCATTGGGGAGATAAAAATTATGACGGTAATGCCATTATCACAGGTGGTAAAAGCACCTCAGTTTGGTTGGACAACAAACAATCCACCGGCGTTTCGTATTGAGCTAAAACCCAGTGATGTTCAAGCCGAGCAAAACACACCGACCGATAGCTTTGTAAAACGAGTAGCTGGCCAGCTCTCAGGCTTGGATGATGACACCGCTCGTTTTGCTGTCATTCAAAATACATCCGCTGTATTGGGTGATGATGCCAATGTGCGTACCTTTCAGCACCATTTACAAAACCGTGTCTATCAGCAACTTCAGCAAGATAACGAGTGGTTTGTGAGTCCCGCAAAACTGGAAACAAAGTCAGGCTTAACCGGTAAGGTTGAAGGCGTGGTGTCTAAAGCCGGGTATGCCGTTCGTGCGTTGCGCCGTAAGCTAAAACCTTTTATTAAAGAACACACTCCTGAAACCCAGACCGAATATGGTTTGTTTAACAAAAATCGTGAGATGAATGGCTTGAATTCGGTGCACGTGACCCACTTTGATTATGATCACGGTTTGCTCTCAATTATGTACGGGCCCTTTAAAAATATTAAAGGCGGTGGCCCAAAAATTTCTGATATCCGTCAATACGTGCGAGATAAGGGTAAAAAGAGCGTGCGTCAATTTATGCCACTACTTACACCCGTGCGGAAATCAGTACGCAACGAGATCCTAGATAAGTACACCTTGAACATCGACATCGATGCGAAAAACGATCGCCCTTTGTTTTTGTTGGTAAATCGGCGCGATGAAAACGTGGGTGTGGCCCACGGAGTCTCTGATATTAAGGTTGTTAATACAACCCAAGACGCAGAACGCCGTGTGTTCTACAACGAAATTTCCGACGATGAAAAATCAATTAATACGTGGTGTTAAGTTCGTTTCATAGTAGTTTGCGGTCATGTGAACTACTATGATAGTATATTCTAACGATCGTTAAGGAGTATGCTAAGAATTCGATTCGTTTTTCACAAACACCATTTCCCAGCCGCTACATGCCTGTCATTTCAGCCGATCAGAAGGCAACTTTGCTTGCTAGAAATAGTGCTGCAAAAAATAGTTCCAACTCTTTAAAGTCACCTGACTTTTCCTACTCTAGTGACTTTTCTTACTATCAGCGCGATAAAATAAAAGACTCATTTAAGGCTTTAAATAATACGGTTAAAGAACAACAGGTTGTTATTGATACCTTGGTGAATGCTTTTCAAGAGCATGATCCAATTCTATAAGGTATAATTATCTTCTTAAAAATAGACAATAAAAAACCCGCTTGTCTTGTCGAGGGACTAGCGGGTTTAAGTTTAAAAAAACTTTTGAGTAGAGTCGTCGAAGTCGTAAAGTCGAAGTTAAAAAAGTCGTTT
>CAYGPY010000016.1:0-20454 GCA_964351765.1 uncultured Vampirovibrionales bacterium | reverse complement strand
GGTGTATAGCGAAAAAATCCAAATTAATGCGGCGCAAGCGATTTGGTGTATCGCCGATGCAGAAAAAGCGGCGAGTATGATTGAGCTGGGTCTTCAGTCGTCGCACTCGCACGTTCAGATTCAAGCGGGTCGCCATGCCGATAATTTTCCTGTGGTTGCGATGGTACCGCGTTTAATCAAAGCCATTTTAGACAGTGGCAATGAACATATGATGGATGGCTGGGCTGAATTGATTGAGCCCATTACTGATGATGCCATGCGCTTGGATGTGGCGAGAATGGCCCTTGAAAGTGATATGAAATACGCCAGTGGTTCGGGCGTTGAAATGCTATTAGATTTAACCGACCCTCAGTATCAGGAGGCGTCTTTAGATTTGTTGGACATGGCGTTTAAAACCGACGATGATTATACCCAACGAACCGCACACGACTATATGCAATCGTTGCCTATTGAAATGCTGACTCAGTATGTGATGGGTTTATTATGGGCGCAAGAGGGTAATTTCCCTGATCTAGGTAAAACAGCTACCGATGAGGATTTAAAACAACTTATAGAACGATGCTTGAATTCTGAAAATGGCGTTTTACAGGCGGTTTCGAGTACGTTTGCTAATCAACTAAAAAATCCTGATTTAAAGGCCTCGATGGCGCTTCAATTGATGCAGTCGAGCGTGTTGGCAAATCAGATGGAAGGCTTGGCAATATTAACGCGCTTAGCGGAAGCGACGGATTCAAACGTGGATGAAGCGGTTTTAGCTGAGGCCGTCAAAATTGCGGTGGCCTCTGAGAATGAAGCCATGCGCATTAATGCTACCGATGTGTTAGTGCAAATTGGCGATGACGCGTTAAGAGCCGAATGCATTGATGTGGTACTCGATCAAGAGTCCCATAATATTGAAAGTTCTGCCTTGCGAGAGATTAAGACAATCGAAGATGATGTTGTAAAACATCGTTTGATTAAAAAGGGATTTACCAAAGAAAGTAAAACTTTAAGTGAAACGCTTTCAAATTTGATTGCGGATATTGGTGATGACCGATTAAAGACAGACTTAATTCACGATGTGATTAATATGAATTTGTTGCATATCTCACCTCCTATCTTTACCCCTGCGATTAATGCTATTTCAACACTAAAAGATGCTAAGCCATTACAGAAAAAGTTATTAAATGACCTAGTATCAATGAGTAAACAGCCAAAATCACCGTCTCTTGAGCCTATTTTAATGACGATTAAATGCTTTGAGGATGATGATTTAAAATTACCCTTGATTTTAGAAGCTTCTAAAGTCGATACGGATAATTCAAATGTTGTTTTTCTTCTTGCTAATGCAATAGAATCGCTCAAGAATGACGGTACGAAAAAAACATTAGTGCGTGAGCTTTATAATCAGCCCAACAGTAAATCGAAACAAGTGGCTTTTAACATACTTGCAACACTGGATGAACCTGATTTACAACGCTCTCTGTTTGTAGAAGGTTTAGAACTTGACGATCTGTATGTCGTTAAGTTAGCGGCAATTGCTTTGAAGGATATTTCTGATGATAAATTAAAAAATGATTTAATACGTATTTATATGGCTTTTGATGACAAGGGCGTTGCAGCAAATGCTGCTCTAGCAACCCAAACACTAAACGATGATCAGTTAAAAGCGAACTTGATTCGTGACGTATTAAAAAGTGACAACGATCAGGTGAAAATTAATGGACTTAAAGCATTACAAACCGTTCAGAACGATAAACATCGATATGACATTACTAAAGAAGCGTTGACTTCGACAAAGAAATTTATCCCTAATGGGGTAATTGTTGAATTTTTGTCAGGTAAAGGATTACTAAATACCAAACTGGATCAAGGTAATGCTCGCGTTATTCACTATATTCGTCTGTGCGCTCAACTTGCCCACTTACCTGTAGATCAAATTTTACAGATTGAAGCCATTGTCTCAGCAGAACCAAACATTAATAAAAAAGAGCAAATCTTAAGCTTGTTGGCGGGCTTGCTAGTGGTACATCCGTTGGATCTTGATAACGTAGATCTATCCGATGTACTTGCCTCGTTTGAAAACGGCAACGATGGTTTGCCTGAACTTCAAGAGTATTTTTTGAAAGACTTATACAAGCTGTTTCGTTTTCAAAATGACACCCGTCCGCTGGATCCGACTGAGTGGAATATGGATTATCTATCACGTATTGCCAGTGTCATTGCCAACCGAGGCAGCGAGCCTGAATTTATGGATCGTTTAGGTACAGTCTTGGCTTACACCTTTCATCTGGATTTTAATAAAACCATTCTCGATCCCTTAAATGAAGTGGGTAGCGTAAATGCGCAAACCAAAGCCGCTTATACAGAGGCGGGTTTGGATTATGATGCGTGGCTGAATTACGCCAAAGAAAATGCGCCGTTAACAACACGGATTGAAATTAATGAAAAGACACAACAAGAAATTCTTGATAGTACAGCCAAAAAAATTGTTGTTGTCTTAAGAAATTTATTAGGAAATCGTGCTGAAGGTGAACCCGGTTGGTTAATGGAAATAGGACACAAAAAAGTAAAAAATGCCTTATTTAATACGTTTTCGAAGTCAGAAGGGTATGCGATTAAAGACGACACACTTGTTGCCGATACCGAGGAAAAAATGAGTGCCGAGGGGTTACTTCATCTGTGTTCAAAAATAGAAGAGGTGTTAGAGCATCATAATGTTTTAAATGACTACGTTGAAGTAAACTTGAAGATATTGAATACCGCTTTGGATAAAGCTAAAGTTGCACCTAAAGAAAATGTGTCGGATTTTACCTTCAAAGTTTGGGACCGTAACCCGGGGTTTGATTTGTATCAGGGTGAGTATAGCGATTGCTGTATTGCTTTGGATAATGAGTGGCAGAAAAATGGTATTTTTGATTATCTTTTAAATACGTCGATTCAGTTAATTGAAGTGAAAGACGAACAAACGGGCAACAACATGGGCACGGCCTTCTTGTATTGGGCCAAAGATAACCATGGTAAGAATGCCTTGGTTGTTGATAACATTGAACTGGCTGGCGGTTATAGTAAAACCCAAATGAAAGGTATCGCGACTGAAGTGGCTCGTTTGACGACACAGATCGCAGAGAAAGTGGGTGGCAAAGAAAACACACCGCCTGTTTATTGGTATCGATACCGTGAGGATCAAGTGAATCCTGTTGTTCAACATCAAACTAAAACGTTTACGGGACTTGGTTCTGCTTTAGGCAATACTATTTATCTTGATTCACATAGTCACACCTTTAATGTCTCCACGAAAAGAAAATTTCACCTCATTGATCCTGATAATGTGGATGCCATGTTTATCAAATAGACGTTCTGGATTTTCAATTCCCAAGGATTGAGAGGATGCAGACGCTGTGTTTTTTGGTTAATCTATAAGCACTATGGGCAAAAGTACCAAAAAACCAAAGAAGCCGTCAGCACTTATTGCTGGTAACAAGCGCGCTTATCACGACTATCACATCAGTGATACGTTTACCGCGGGCGTGGTTTTAACAGGCAGCGAGATTAAATCGTTGCGCGCGCGTCAAGCCTCGATGAATCAAGCCTTTGTCAAAATTATTAAGGGTGAAGCCTTTTTGCACGGTTTGTATATTGCCCCGTACGAGAAAGCCTCATACAACAATCATGATCCTCACCGTATTCGTAAGTTGTTACTCACCAAGCGTGAAATCGAGCGTTTGGACTCCAAAACTAAAGAGAAGGGGCTCACCATTTTGCCTATTCGTCTCTTTTTTAAACGGGCTTGGGTTAAGGTGGATATTGGCTTGGGTAAGGGTAAGCAACTGCACGACAAACGTGCTGATATTGCTAAAAAAGATCAAAAAAGAGCCATTGATCGGATGATGAAGTCGCACACCAGATAAGCTAGTATGAAAGTACTTCATTCATTTGAAGGATAGAGTATTCCGGTTTTCTGCCGATATGAGTAATAGAATCCGATTCATTTAAGCACAGCGTTATCTCCCAATCGAAGTGATGCTGGACTTAAAAAGGCTTTTAGCACGTTGAAAATACCAATGTATCGTTGCCCTTTGGCTGTTTGCTGATAATGCCTTTTCTGGACTGGAAGACAATCCAACAGACAATCTTAGAAGTACTTAACAACCCCTTTAGGAGTAGTAAGACGCTATGCCACGCATTCCCGAAAAAGACCGCGCCGCCCTTCCAAAACCAACCGTACACGCTGGTGTCCTTGGTTTTTACCCGCTTAACGCCTTTAGTTTGAGCTGTATTGCTCAAGATATGGGTGATCGTATTTTGGATTATACGAGTCCTCAGCAAACCGAAATGCCACAAACCAAAAGCAGCTTTAAGATCGTGGCTGGCAAAAAATCCAAAAAGCTTGATTTAAACGATATCTATTACCCGTCATTCAGCCAAGCCCTGTATCGAGGCAAGCTACCGCAAGTTGTGCTATCCATGCCAAAGGCGAACGGCTTACCCGGCTTTATGAAAAACGTACTGGATTACATCGATAATATGATCTCTTTAGGTTTTATTCGTGAAACCAAAGATGTTGATAATGTGGTTCCAGTGATGGTAATGGTCACCAACGGTGTCTTTTTTAGTCAGTTCATTGCCAAGCTAAAGCATCAACTTGGCTTGTTTGACAATGTGACCCAAGAGCACATTGAAGCCATTGCAAACCGCTTTGTTCGCGGTAACTTTACCAACTGGCATGCTGAAGATCTCACTCTTTGCGAGCCACAAACCTTAATGGCCGTACCAAACCGCATTAAAATTGCAGGTGGGTCACAACAAAACCGTGAGCTGGTTCAATCTGTTTTGAGTCTTAATGGAATTATAACCGTAGTAGAGAATCGGGTTTCTAATGCACCAGCTCGTTTAGAGTTGGAGAGCGCTATTTCTCGCATTATTAATGTGATGTTGCCTCGATTTGAGTTGGCCAAGTTGGTCAAACCTGCGTTGGTTAAAAAAATGGAAAAATCGATTTTGAGTTCGGTGCTTTCCTTGGGTTATAAATCTAATGCGTTTGAAGCCTCAGAAGGGGCGATGGACATTGGTGCTAGTTTTGTCGGATCCTCGGGTTCGAGTAAATCAAAATCGGCAATGCCTGCGCTTCAATCTGAAGATCAGTTGGTCTTAATGGGATTGAATCATGTTGCTGCACAACACGGGACCGATGCGGACAAGGATTTGTTTCGCTCTTTGAGTCAGAAGCTTGGGGCTGTGCTTGAGGAATAATTTTATTCTTTTCTAATTGAGGTTATTTAGATCTCGGCTAGCAAGGGGCTTGAGGTTTATTTTGATTACGGTTTCGATTCGCATCCGTGCGAATTCAACCGCCGCTCGCGTCCGTGCTCGCTCATCAAAATAAACCTCAAGCCCCTTGCTTGGTGTATTGGTGGGAATGATTTTTCGTTCATTTGGTTTTTTTGTTGTTGATTTTTCAAAAACAAAAGCCAGATGTTGGAAAACATCTGGCTGTGGAAAGTGTAGGTATTTGAGTGTGTGGAAGTAGGGAGTATTGAGAGTGTTGGTTAAATAGAAGGAGTTGGTTAGAGAGTGGGTTGGAAAATCTGTTTTGGAAGTAATGATCTTGTTTTTAAATAATGCTATTTAAAAAATAGGTTGCTCTTGAGTGGGAATTACTTTGTAGAGCATCAACATTACTTCGATGGATACCTTCTGTTTTTTTGTGTTGGTATCGGTTTTTAAGTCGTTGGCATTTGCTTTATTAGCGTTTGCGTTTACTGCAATTTGATTACTGCTGGTGTTACTCGCCAACGTTGTTACGTCGTTCGTGTTGTTTGCCAATGCTGGCAAAGCAGAGCCGATTAAAAGAACGGCGCTAAGAACGAAAGTTAAAAGTGATTTAGTCATAATCAAACGTTTCCTGTTGATTGCAGTTGGCGAGAGGGTGAAGGTTGAAGAAGAATTTAAGAGATGGTGTTTGGAGATATGTTGTATATCCTACTTATATAAAAAAGAGCGCCACGACAAAATTGCCAAAACAACGAAATTAAGAAACATTTCGTTACAATCCAACAAGCCAAAACGAATACAAGTAAGGCCTGAAAACCCCATGAATCTTGCCAATAGCAATTGGGATAAATCTATTTTTATTAGCGAGCACGGACGCGAGCGGTGGTTGAGTTCGAACGGATGCGAATCGAAACCGTAATAAAAATAGATTTATTCCAGTTGCTTTACCCACTAGATATGAGCCCAAAGGCTACTTTAAAATAGATTTAGCCAACCCACGCGCTTCAAGCAACGTCTTAGGATCCAACAAAATAGCCGGATAATTACGCTGACTCTCTAATGTACACCCGTGACATTCCACCGATTGGTTCACCTTTTTGCGGAATGCACTGGCTTTTTCCCCTTGCCAAATGGCATCAAAGTTGTAGTCGTGATCCCGCAGGTTCCCAAATACCTTGGGATCTTTAGGTGAATGGGCAAACTCTTCGCACCCACTCACTTCACCACTGCTACCGATATACGCCCCAAAACTACCCGCCTTACAGCGGAATTTAAGTGGGTCTTCATTTAAAGTGCGTCGATTTTCTTCTTGAGAAATAAGATCTACCGCACTCTTCATCGCCCCATCCATAGGTGTATCGGTATGATATAGAAACTGAAGCTTCCCGCTAATCACGTCTTGGCGAACACGCTCAGTGATGGCAAGGTACTTTTTCTCAAAGGGCTCAAGTTGCTTGGCAGCACGACGTTCATCAAAGCTTGCCATGTCATTGTCACTCATCTGCACACTTTTGCGCATCAGATTAAGATTCCACTTGTCCGGCTGAATCACATCGCGAATCTGCTCATACCAGTCATCCATCACATCCACATTACCTGGTGAGCAAACGGTGCACATCTGAACATCAAGCTGGGTGTAGCCAAAGGTCTTGCGCATGGCTTTTAAGCCTTCAACGGTATCAATGGTATTTTGCCACGCATCCCACTCATTGGCTTTGGTGTAGCGTGTTTCATTGTTAATTTGCTTCGGCCCTTCAATGCTCAAGCTCCATGTTAAATGAAGATCGGGGCAGCGTTGCTTGATTTGGTGGGTGATTTCAAAAAGTTTGTCGGGCTTCCACGCATTACTAATAATATAGACCGATTTAACAGGGGTCTGGCGATACGCCGACTCGATAATTTCGGGTAAGTTCTTATGGAGCGTGGTTTCACCACCCGAATAGACAACCACATTCAAGTTGGTGCCAATAGTGGCGTATACATTGTCAATTTCTTCAAGCGAGAGTTCATCACTCTTGGCGTTGAGTGAATCGGCAAATGAGCAGAAGTGGCAGCTGTAATTGCACCGTGTGGTCACAATATGCGTGAGCATAATAGGATTAGCCACCTTACCCAGTAATTGAGACCCAAAGGATTTCATTATAGGCCACTGAATGTCTCGATTTACCTTACTCACTACTGAAGGCGCCACTTTACGATTGCTAACCCATTTGTATTTATCAAGGTAAACGTTGAGCTCAGAGCGCCGTTGACGATCGCTTGCGCTGTCTACCAAGGGCTTGGTTTCGATGGCAGGGGTGGCCGCTATGGTGGCGTTATCAACAGGTAATAACGCAGTTTCGGTTGTTATTGTGGTGGGCATAGAGACTATCATAATTCAAGCCATAGCGATTGCCAACTGATTTCACTATTAAAGGGGTGTCGTTTTGTGCAACAGACGCATATAAAATAAGTATATAAATAAGGCGTGTTCCCATTCGGTTTTTTGGATATAATAAAGGGCACTATATTGAACGATAAATAAGCGTAAATGTGTTTTACCGTTACGGTGCTTGTTTCTCTAGGGTTTATAGCTTTTATTTTTATTTAATCGCCTAACGGTGAGGTTTATCTCATTTTATGGAACGCAACGTTCTCATTCTCAGCTCAGATACCGGTGGGGGTCACCGCAGTGCCGCTTTGGCGCTTGAAAATAGCTTTGCGTCTTTAAGTGCGGGTAATCTTCACGATCGTATTTTGGTTAAAATCGAGCGTGTTCTTGAAAATGCCAGTAGTGCCTCTCGCAATATGGCCGATCTCTATAACTTTTTGTTGCGTGATCACCAACATTTAATGAAATATTACTTCTGGGCGATCAATAACCTCAAACCCAACCAGTCGCGCTTTATTTTTAGAGCGGCAATGGGCTACGGTAAACAGGTGTTTAAACGTGTTATTCCCGACGCCATTGTGTCTGTGCACCCTATGACACAGCATCTTTTTGCCCACCTGCTAAAGCGCTTTGGTTTAAAAGACAGAGTGCCGATGATTACCGTTGTGACGGACCCATGTTATGGCTTTTGGGAAGGCTGGGCCTGTGATGACGTGGATTTGTATTACGTTGCCACACCCGAAGCCAAGCAACAACTAATTGACTATGGGGTGGGCTCACATAAAATTCAGATTAGCGGTATGCCCGTTCATTCTCGCTTTGAAGCGGTCTCAGAAGCCGAACGTGCTGCACTAAGAGAGCATAAAGGGTTGGATCCCGATAAATATACCTTATTTGTAAATGCCGGCTGGGCTGGTGGTGGTAACATCCCTAAAATGTATCAAGAGTTGTTGCAAGCCCCACAATCCTTACAAGAACAGATTCAATTGGTGTTTTTAGCCGGTAAAAATGAACAACTACAGCAAGAAGCCAGTGAAATGGCACAGGTTGCTGGTTTTCCTGTGGATGTGCTGGGCTTTACCGATGAAATCGAAACCTATATGCAGCTTTCCGATACGATGGTCACCAAATTGGGTGGGTTAACCACCTTTGAGGCATTAACGTGTGAATTGCCTATAATTGGTGACGCCATTACGCCTCCTATGCCTCAAGAAGAGCAAACAGGTCGGTATATTGAGCGTACAGGTAGCGGCCTGTTGGTAACGCGTCCGCGTGATGTGGTGCCCATTGTGAATGAACTGGCGTTTAATCCCAATAAGGTGCTAGAAATGCGTCAATCAGCGGCTAAAAGTACGTACCGTGGTGCATCTGACACCATAGCCAATGAGGTGCTGCAGCAATTTGTTAGAGCCTGATAATGTCATTGAGATGTTTTCTGAGAATAGAGGCGCATCTTGGTGAAAAAGCATTGTCACCATCTTACTTTTCTGTAAGGATGTGATCTTCCCTATATTTGACTCGACCAAAGGCAAATCGACTGACTTTAAACCGTAGTGATTCGACTCAATTTGTGGCTAAAGGCAAATGACTCCGGTATCGAGCTTATGTCGAGAAAAAATTTCTGTTAAAAGATTTAGTAACCAGTAAAAGAGACTTATTTTATGGGCTTACAAGACGGCAAAAAAGTATTTATTTCGGGCGGTTCCCGTGGTATTGGGCGCGCGCTGTGCGAAGTGTTTGCACGTGAAGGTGCCGATGTGGCCTTTAATTACCACAGTAACGATGAAGCGGCTGAAGAAACAGTACGTTTGATTGAATCCCACGGTAAAAAAGCGCTTAAATATAAGATTTCTGTTGTCGATAAGCACGGTATCAAAGGAATGCTTGATGATATTATTGAGCAATTCGGTGGCTTGGATGTATTGGTAAACAATGCCGCTATTAATAAAGCCGATAGCTTTGTAACCACCACTGAGAAATCGTGGCGTAGTATTATTGAGACCAACGTTCATGGTCTGTATTACCTCACAAAACCTATCTTTAAAATGATGCTTAAGCAGCGTAGTGGCCATATTTTGAACATCAGCTCCATTGGCGCGATTCGTTCCTTGCCGACCTCGGTGCATTACGCAACGAGTAAAGCCGCTGTGATTGGTTTCACCAAATGTTTAGCCCGTGAAGCGGGTCAGTTTGGTATCAACGTGAATTGTATTGCCGCTGGTATTTTTGATACCGATTTGGGCAATTCCTTACCAGAATACTTCAATACCATTTATGAAAACTGGTGTATGAAAGGCCGCTTGGGTCAGTCCAATGAGTTGGCTGAATTTGCCGCCTTTATGGCCAGCGACCGCAACACCTATATGATGGGTGAAGTGGTCACACTCGATGGTGGCGTTACCACCTAAGTAATTCTCTGTAATGGGCTTACTTTGTTGCATGCCGAGATTGATCGTTATCGATGAATCTTAATCTTTTTTGCACTGTTTTTAATGATTTGAACCTTGTAAAACCCTGACGTGTACGTTATGCTTTAAGTAAGTAATAGATTCTTATTATGACCTTGGAGGTTTCGACTATGTCGGATACAGCATCAGCAACCCAGCTCGATCAGTTGATTAACGTGACTGAAAAAGCAGCCAATAAGCTACAAGCAGCTATAACAGAGCCCAATAATGGTATTCGTTTAGGTGTTGCCGGTGGCGGTTGTGCGGGGCTCTCCTATGAGATGAATCCGGCTCAAGGACCTGATGATAATGATTTAGTGCAAGAATTTTACGGGGTGAAGTTCTTTATTCACCCTATGGTGCTGCCTTATCTTAAGGGTACTCACATCGATTTTTCGGATGATTTGATGGATGGGGGTTTTAAATTTGGTAACCCCAATGCCGCCAACTCATGTGGTTGCGGTACCTCATTTGGTATGTAATGAGAACACGTTTAGATTTAAAATTACGTTAAAACACACGCTTAGGAGCCTATGATTATGACGACTGAAACACCTGAAACAACAACAGAGACCACTGAAAATTCAGCAGCCGCATCTGTAACCAATGACGGTACCATTGATACACAAAAAGTATTGGAAGTGCTTCAACTAGTGCGTCCTTACCTTCAATCCGATGGTGGCGATTGTGAATTAGTGGGTATTACAAAAGAAAATGCCGTTCTTCTTCGCTTGCAAGGCGCCTGTGGTACCTGCCCAAGTTCAACCTATACGCTTAAAATGGGTATCGAAGAACAAATGAAACAGTACATTCCTGAAGTGTCTGAAGTTCAACAGGTTACGTAGTTAAAACGTTTTTAGCTTTTAGTTTTTGATTTCAACTTAAAGATGATCCTTAATCACGTCATCTAAAATATCAATCGCTCCCATAATTTGACTATGGTCAAAACCGGCGGGAAAGTAGTGTTGCTTATCCAAATAAGCATGATTACGTAAATCGCCTGCTGCTGCATCACGGTGTGAGGTAAATGGATAGTGCGGGCGAATGCTTCTGGGCTCTGCTTTAGCTTGTTTTTCTCCTCGTTGGGCAAAGGCATCAATTAAAGCAAGGGCCTGTTCTGTATTTTGCATACTGGCGATGGCGATTGTGTAAATTCGAGGCGATAAAATTGTTGTGCCGGGTGTTGAGTCGAGCTTAGCGGTCAGCGCATCAATCACATCTTGAGGGTTTGCTTGTTTAAGCGCATCGCACATGGAAGTGTTAATCTTGTTTTTAGTAACCGCTCTATCATACTCTCTATCAAAATCTTTCAGCTCTTCAGGCTGTAACTGACTCCATTTATCAACCACCTCTTTAGCGGATAATGGTTTAGGTGTTGCACCCTGAAAGCGAACGTTTTGGGTACGCCTTATTAATGAATAGGATGAAGAATAAGGTTGAATCATATCAAAATGCCTTAGTTATTATTGAGAAGAAGGTTCGTATTTATATAAACGAGAAACAAACAGAAACGTGCCAGTGTTTTTGGGATAATAAAGAGGCAAAATAATGATGAAAGAGCTTAAGTGCCTCAGCCTACAGACAATCAAATTCATTCTGCGCAGTCCTTTACCGACGGATTGCGTTTGGAGATGGCTGAACTTGAAACCGAAAATCGTTATCGTGCGATGACGGTTGTGACGGATTCATCTGAAACAGAATGCCTTATTGACGATCAGCGCTACATCAATTTTTGCAGTAACCATTATCTAGGTCGTTTTGAGAACCCGCAAAACAATGCAGAGGCAAGTGGCTCAGGAAGTTCGCGTTTGATTGTGGGTACGTCACCACAAGCTATCACGCTGGAGAAGATGCTTGCTGATAGCCATAATCAAGAGGCGGCTCTGTTGTTTCCGTCGGGGTATCAGGCCAATGTGGCTACCTTAACGGGGCTTTTACACAAAGACGATCTGGTTTTGTTTGATAAACATTGCCACGCAAGCTTAATTGATGGTATTCGTTGGAGCGGTGCGCGTTGGCAACGCTACGCGCATCTAGATATGACCGACTTGGAAGCCAAGCTCCAGCAAGCAAAAACAAACCGTGAGAAGAAACCCTATCGGCAATGTTGGATTATTACTGACACACTATTTTCGATGGATGGCGATGTATCGGATCTGAAAAAGCTATTTGCTTTAGCAGAATGCTTTGATGCGTTAGTTTACCTCGATGAAGCACATGCTGTGGGTGTATATGGCGATGGCAACACTAACCTGCCAAACTCTTTTCCGGCAGGCTTGGCCACCGAGTGTGGCTTAGAGTCACATCCTAACTTGATGGTGACCATGGGTAGCTTAAGCAAGGCTTTCGGGTCATTGGGTGGGTATGTTGCTGGCTCGCAGGTGATGATTAATTATTTGGTTAACACGTCAAGAGGGTTTATTTATTCAACCGCGTTACCACCATCAATGATAAGTGATGTGATGTCTCATTTAGGGCAAATCGAAGCTAGTGATAATTCAAAAACAAAGGCGCTATGGAATCGTGTTGGGTTACTAAAAGAAAAGTTAAACAAAGCAAATTTAAACACCATTGAAGTAAACTCGCCAATTGTTCCTGTGATGATTGGTGGTGATAAGGACGCCATTCAAGCGTCAGATTTTCTTAAAAAGCAAGGGATTCTTGTCCAGCCCATTCGCTATCCCACAGTGCCTAAAGCTGAAAGTCGATTGCGTATTTCACTTCAAGCAGACCACACTGATGCTCAATTACAAGCGCTGGTGTTGGGTTTAGTAGCGCTAGAGCAATCGGATTTAATCAATCATGCCTAAATTAGCCTAATTAAGTGGAATACCTAACTTTAGTGATGGAGGCGCATCGTTAGACTGCTCGCCTTCTTGTGACGGTGTTTTAGGACTTAACACATCGACAACGCTATGCATTTGCAACGCATTGACTAGTGTTCGCGTTCGATTTAAATCCGATGCATTTAAATTGGGGCTACCTAAGAGCTTAATTTCCAGATGCATCAATCGCGTTGCTACGTCATTAAAGGTATTAATCTGTCCATAAAGCTGACTCTCAATTTTTGCGAGTGTTTGAATTACTTCGGGTGGCCCTTGATACATCGGTGCTGGTTGTTGTCCAGAGAGTGTTGACTGACTTGTAGGGCTCCCCGTTGTGGTATTAGGATTAGGTAGAACCATGGTTTGCGCACGGGTGTTGTATTGGTTTTGATAGGTCAGAGGCGACCCATCCATGGTACGAAGCCCTGGATAGGTATACGTTTCATTAACCTTCACATTAACCGGAGGGCCCGCTTGAGCGTGACCAGCACCAATTTGTTGGCGAACTCGGTTGGGAAGCATATTAATGAGTTCTGGACTAAAGTTGTATTGGTTATTGCTCATAATGCCAGCACCAATTTGAATGTTTTGAGCTGGTGGCAATGTTGCTGATTGGGCAACCGGTGCACGTGGTGCAACAGGAGCTGACGGTGATGAATAACCCGATGCAGATTGATTTGGTTTCTTTTTATAACCAAAACTGGAGGATTGTTTTTCATAGTTCTGAAGTAAACGATTAACACGGGTGTTTACACTTTGCCCGCTATGTTTATATCCAAACACCCTATCTTCGAGGCGATCGAGCCGTTCGGTGATCAGCATATTGGGGCTTGTTTTACCGTTATAGAGAATTCTCTCAAGCGTATCGAGTTTAACGTAGGTGTCGCGACTGCCAACAAAGGCATCCGAGGTGCTAGGTAAACCACTCAAGGCGGATGACGTTGCAGGGCTGGATTGATAATGCGGCTGTGCATCAGGGTGGTTTTCAAGGAGTTTATCAACGCGATCTGCTAGTGCTTTACTGGGCATCGCATACCCAAACTCTTTCATCTCAAGCCGATCGAGTCGCGTTTCAATGTCTTGAAACACAAAATCACGGCCAATAATCCGTCTCTCTAAAGCGGTTACCGTAGGGTATTCGGTCGCATCTGTATTTTTTTGAGGCTTTAGATGTGTTTGTGTTGCTGCGTTGGATTGAGGTCGTTGTTGTGGCCGAACCGGATAATTTAGTGGGGGTGGTTGCGTGTTTTTTTGAAAGGCTTGTTGGGCCTCATAAGGAAGCGGGTTTTGTGTCGTGCTTGGTTTGGAAACAGGCTTTAACTTAATGGAGTGCTGGATTTGAGACAGACGACTCTCAATGGAACCCGATTGCGGTGCGCCATAAATAAGGCGTTCAAGCCGTGTTAATCGGTCCTACATGCCATCTTGCTTAAATTGACTACTGAGTATTTGTGTTTCATAGGCGGAAATGGTTTCTTCTGGTGTCATCGCCAATGCGGGCAAGCTAATAAGCGATACAAGACATAATGATAATGTCAAAGATAGCGTTGCCAATCCAATCCGTTGGAATAAAGAGGTATTTCCTTGGTGAAGGATACTAGTTGTAGGGGGTGAAAAAAAACGCACGAAAAACCTCATTGAACTTGAAACATGATACATCCAGATAGGTTTCATTTTATCAGAGCTTACACAAGCTCACCATGTGAAGACACGTAGGGACATTATCGGGTATAAAACATTGTATCTATAATGACGACAAAACCCCTGAAAAGTGTCAATTGCGTGATTATCAAAAAACCGTATAGAAAAGAGGCTGAAAATGAGCAAAATAAAAGGTGCCACGAAATGGCACCTGAAAAATAGGGGGAGAGGACATGTAGAGTATCCATTGTATATATCGGATATCTACGCCCAAACCTGAGGATATGCAACAGAAATGTTACATATAACTTGAGTAGTAACTACAAAACAAACTACTGAAACCTCTATTTTGATTAGCCGACATGGATGTCGGCGTGCTATTGATCTGCCACGGATGATAGACCGAAATAACTTAAAACATCAAATCTAAATTTTAAATAGTCGCTTCATTTTCTTTATAGCGAATATCTAGATACATCATGGTAAATACATACGTCCCGAAGGGAAGCAGCAGTGCATTGACCACACCAACAAAAACCGATTTCGATAAGTACGTCCCTAAATGCCCTTGGCTATCCGATGACTTTAGAAGTTGATAGGCTTGATCATAAAGAGGAAATGACAGATCTTGTGTACTTTGATTGGCTGACGGATCAAGGCCCTCAGTAATCAAAGCTGTTAGCCAGATATGAAGTTGATCGATAGGTGTGATGAGCTTGGTAACCTTGAAGATGAAATAAATAAGCTCAGGAATGAGATACGAAGCAATAAATGTCGTGATGCTAATAAGATAGGCAATACGGATAAATTGACCCACCGATATACTGAGCGAGCGTCGAATAAGTTGCATCGCATTTTTTAATTCAGGCTCAAAAGCAATAAGTTGAAATCCTAAGGCCACTAAAAAAGAAAGAATAACTGAGGCGATCGTAAGAACAATAAATAGCGACACACTTGGAATGAGTGTGAAAAAGCGGTAGTTTTCACTTACCATCTCCATTGAGAAGTAACCCAGTATCCCTATAAGTACGGGAACAAGTTGAACACAGACAATAAAAACAAGAAAGGATGTGTACAAGGGTGAACGATCTAAAACACACTGGTATGCTGCTTTAAAGTCAGGTGTATTTATCTTGCTTGATGTAGGAGGTGAAGAAGTGCTTTTTTCTTGTATTATTTGAGCCGCATTTAAACCCAGGCTTGAAAAATAGACCAAATACTCCCAAAAGCCTTGAATGAAAAATGAGAGCGTTACCAACGCAAACGGCGTAATCAGAACAATCAGCATCAGAGGGTTGGCGTAAAAGAAATCACCATAATGCTGTGTTGCCAAATCCAGTAAGACATAAGATCCCGCTAAACAGCCGTAACAACCTGCCAGTATTAAAAAAAGAGGCTTGGCCAATGTCGCCGTAAAGGGCATCCAAGTCTGAGCATAAAGACGAATACTGTCTCTGAAAATACGGAGCACAGAACGACTTTGGCCATCTCTAAGAATGTTCAAAGGGGTTAAGAATGTATGGATATCGATAGAAGTGTCTTGTTCTGCCGATAGGCTTGTACTGTCTGACTCTGTCATAGGGTTTTTAAATACCAGTTTGAATGAACGGATTGATGTTAATTCAAGTTGAAAATAAGTCAAATTAACGATACTCACATTGTATAGGATATCTGTTTAACTGTGTTTTTGACTTTTGAGGGGTTGTTTCTCTGTATCATCCAATGTAGTGAGCGGGCTTGTTTTCTACATCACACGGATTAGGGCGTAAAGTGAATAAATTTAAAAACAACTACGTTAAAGTCAATCATATCAGTGGTATTTGGGGTTTTTTATGTTTTTTAGCGTCTCCTATTTTAGGAGGATTTGAGGGCTGATTCTCTTCAGAAGTACTATGTAATGAACGATAAGGAGGAAGTAGATGATTCATTTTACTGAATTGATTTTTGTAATAACTGGAAATTCATTACGTCTTTCAAAACAGTAATTTAAATTATCTTCGCCGTTACTATTTCGAAAAAGGATTTCAAGATAGTGACAAACGTATAACTGGAAATTAACGTGACACAAACTTGTTTGTACAACATCCGTTGCGGAATGTGATGTTGGTGAACCAGCCAAATGGAATTGGCCAGGACTTCGATAGACCGGTTTCTAATTAGGAGAATCTACTATGCCAATTATTGTGAATACTAATATCGGCTCGATGTCAGCCCAACGTCATTTAGGACGAAATACCAATGCCCTTAATAAAAGTTTAGAGCGTTTGTCTTCAGGTTTTAGAATTAACCGAGCCAGCGATGATGCTGCGGGTTTACAGATTTCTGAAAACTTGAGAGCACAAATCAGAGGCTCCAAAAAAGCGCTTGATAATACCCAAGATGGTATCAACATGTTAAACATTGTTGATGGCGCTTATCAAACCATTCAAGATAACTTACAACGTGTGCGAGAACTAGCCATTCAAGGTGCAAGTGATACCTATGGTACAGCACAACGTTCTGCTATCAGTAACGAAATTGATCAACTTCAACAAGATATTGACCGTATTGCGAACTCAACCGTATTCAACGGCGTGTTGTTAATTGCCAACGCTCCGTCAGGTGGTTTTGCATTACCGGGCCCAAGCTACTTTCTACAAGTAGGTGCGAATTCAACCACCAACGATGAAATCGATATTATTAACACCTTGGGTGATGCTACCTCAGCAACACTCGGTTTCAATACGACATCGGGTTCAACCCACGCGAACTTTCAAGCGATTGTCGATGAAATTGATACATCAATGGGCACGTTAAATACCCGTCGAGCAACTTTGGGTGCGGTGATTAACCGACTTGAAAGTGCGGCGAGTAACTTAGCCATTAGTATTGAGAACCAGTCTGCATCTGAATCACGTCTACGTGATGCTGATATTGCTTACGAGACAGCACAAATGACTCGTAACCAGATTCTGCAGCAGTCCTCAGCAGCGATTTTACAACAAGCGAATCAAGTTCCATCACTCGCCCTTCAGCTCCTTCAAGGATAAGTTGATTGGTCTGTGACGACCTTGAGTTAAGTTTGTGATTCACTCACTGCGAGACTCACTTGATGAACTTTGACATACGTATCCTATTCTGTGATAGAACAAGATACCTTAAAACAATCATTTGCCCGCTTGTCGTGCCTCTCGTTTCTGTGTGCTTTTTACCAGAGTTAGGCAGGGCTCACCGCAAGCTGACATGCCGTGGCTATGTATTGTTGATGTCAACAAATTAAGGCGACAATGCTTACTAACTTTTAATTCCAAATACAAAAGGATGTTAAACATTGACGCTCAGCACGTTTAACTGATTTCCAATTTTATAAATTTCTCCGAAAATAAGCGCTCAAACTTTGGCAGTTTGGGCGCTTGCCTTTTGGGGCTATAACGTGACTGAACCAATTTAAGTATGAGGTAGAAATAGAGTATGAGAAGGGTGAGTATTCGTATTAAAATCAGGCGATTTTTCTAATGTAGAGATATGAGAGTCATTCAGCCTAAGTGAATTGGTGGTTAAAACTTGAACCCCTTTGTTGGTAAGGAATGCATCAAATTTGATAGATTTTTATGATGACTACGTACTAGTTAGTTCCTTCCTACGGGTCATCTAAATGGAGTAGGCATTAGCCGAAACCTCTATTGAACAAAGTAGACGTTATTTTGTGAAGACGTAGCTTTGTTATGCAGTCAATGAAAAAGGAGTTTTCATTATGCCATTAACAATCAATACCAATGTTGCCTCTCTAAGTGCGCAACGTAATTTTAATAACAATACAATGGGGTTAAATAAATCACTTGAGCGTTTGTCATCGGGTTTTAGAATTAACCGTGCTAGTGATGATGCAGCGGGTCTTCAAATTTCTGAGTCGTTACGTTCACAAATTAGAGGCTCGCAAAAAGCACTGGATAATACTCAGGATGGCGTTAATGTTCTGAATATTGCCGATGGTGCGATGCAGACCATTCAAGACAACCTACAACGAGTACGAGAGCTCGCTGTACAGGCCGGTAACGATACTTATGCAACCGCCCAGCGTTCCGCTATCAATCAGGAGATTAATGCCCTACGGACAGATATAGACCGTATTGCGAATTCCGCCGAGTTTAATGGTGGTAGTCTGCTCGATGGTACTGTGTCTAGCTTTTTTATTCAGGTGGGTGCAAATAACAGTGCTACCAATGATCGCATTAGTATTTCGGGTGCTTTGGCAGATACAACAACCGGAGCATCAGGTTTGAACCTTGCTGCTGCTGCCATTACCGATAACGCCACGGCACAAACCTATATTGGTTCTGTTGATACGGCTTTAGGAACCTTGAATGGTCGTCGTGCTACTTTGGGCTCGTTAGTCAATCGTCTTGATAGTGCTTCTAAAAATCTTCAGGTCAATACTGAAAACTTGGCGGCCTCAGAAAGTCGAATCCGAAATGTGGATGTGGCGTCTGAAAGCGCGAATATGATTAAGCATCAAATTCTGCAACAAGCCTCAGCAAGTATTCTGTCTCAAGCAAATCAGTCGACAGGCTTGGCGTTGAGTTTGATTGGTTAAGCCATTTTATACTCTATAACGACAACATAACATTCGTTACGTTACTAATCAATCAAGAAGGGAGCACTGCCATTGTCAGTCTCCCTTCTTTTTAGTGGTTTTTTATAGTGCGTTTTTATAGTGCTTAAGAGTATAGATGAACGTATTTGTTTGCTTGCACTTCAGTGATTTTCTCTTGTTTTTCCTGATACGTTTGGACTCGACAGAACTAATGATAAATTGCTGATTTGATTCAGCTTCTCCTGAAAAGTTCGATATTCATTTCACAGGGTCAAATAAACAACATTTGATTCGGTCGTGTATGGAAACACAGCGGCTCATATAAGACGTCTCTAATCATAACTCAAGGATGAGTTTTAATTGGATCTGTTGTCGTGCTTTTGAGCCATTAAAGGAGAATAAACTATGCCACTTACAATTAATACCAATGTGATGTCACTGAATGCACAACGAAGCTTAAATCAAAACACAAGTCGATTAAATAAATCATTAGAACGTCTATCATCTGGATATCGCATCAATCGAAGCGGCGATGATGCGGCTGGGCTTCAGATTTCTGAAACCTTGCGATCGCAAATCAGAGGTTCTAAAAAAGCACTGGACAACACCATGGATGGTTTGAATTTATTGAATATTGTGGATGGTGCGTATCAAACTATTCAAAATAATCTGCAACGAATTCGTGAACTCTCCGTACAAGGTGCCAACGATACCTACGCAACATCGCAACGAACAGCCATCACCCAAGAAATCGATGCCTTGCGTGCTGACATTGATCGTATTGCAAATTCAACTCAATTTAACGGCGTCGATTTGCTGACCTCGGCGGCCACCTTGCCTGCAAGTTATTTTATTCAGGTGGGTGCGAACACAACGGTGAATGATGAAATTAGTTTACTTGCTGCTATGGGTGATACAACAACTGTAACGGGCTTAAATGGATTAAGCGCTGCGGCAGGACAGTTTGTGAGCAACACAGCCGTTCAGACTTATATTGGTAATGTTGATGCCGCTTTGGATGCACTAAATACAAGGCGTTCAACATTGGGTTCAATGATTAATCGCCTTGAGAGTGTGACGAGTAACCTCAATATTAATATTGAGAATTTGTCAGCCTCTGAAAGTCGTATTCGTAATGTGGATGTCGCTTCTGAAAGTGCGGCGATGATTCAGGGGCAAATACTTCAGCAGGCATCGGTATCGATATTGTCTCAGGCAAACCAAGTACCACAAATGGCACTTCAACTAATATCAGGCAATTAGATGGCATAGTTTAGAAATAAACTAGAACACCTGGAAAAGCAGCTAACGGCAAGGACGCTATTAGCTGCTTTTCACTATTTT